>CAMYJP010000048.1 GCA_947258675.1 uncultured Desulfobulbaceae bacterium
TCGACCGACCTGATAAAAAGAGGCCCGTTCTTATCCTGACACGAAATTCTGTGCTGGATTACCTCGGTGAAGTTACTGTTGCTCCGATTACAAGCACTGTGCGCAACATACCTTCAGAGGTATTTCTTTCAAAAACTGACGGGATGCCCAAGGATTGTGCTATAAATTGCGACCATTTGCAGACTGTTTCCAAAGGAAAAATCGGACCACTGATTACCTCCTTACCTCTGATAAAAATGGTTGATGTTGGGCAGGCAATCCGCTTTGCCCTCGATATTTGAAAAAAATCCCTTTTTGTTTCTTTCACTAGGAGTCTGTAAGAACAATATTTTTCCGACAGACTCCTGGGCTACTTGTTAGCTGTCTTTCTGAGGGATTCCTTTGGGTAGCGGTTCGGTAATATATCTATCTCTCGGGCTTGAAACCGCATTGACCGCGATATCCTGCACCTTGCCGTAAGCCTTTTCCAATTGGGAGGAAAGTTGTTCGATCTGTTTCATCTGTTGTTCAGTCAGCAACTCAAGAGCCTGAATCTTCGTGGTGAGAACGTTTTTTTCACCTTCAAAAGTGTTGCTCATTAGTTTTGATTGTGCCGCTGCTTCAGCGGACAAACGCTCGGTGGTTTCTTTAGCCGCTTTTTTAACAGCCTCATTCAGTTCACTGGGGAAATTGTCAACCCTGACCTGGAGAGCAATCATCTCTTTTTCAGCGGCGGCAACAGTATTTTCCCTACCCTGCAACTCCTCTTCCCGTGCTGAGGTCTTTTTCCCAAAGTCCTGCAGCTTTTCAGCCAATTCCTTTTCAAGACTTGATATCTCATCCTTAAGGGAATTGGTTTTCAACTCCCTTTCACGTTTCAAATTGTATTCGTACTCCTCCTGTTCCCGTTTCTTCTTGGTCACGGAGGGCTTTACTCCGATTGATCTCCTCCTCCAATTCTTTCCGCTTTTGAGTCATCTCCTCTTCAAACTGGTTCCGCTTCTGCTTCTGTGTTTCTAGAAGCGAAGCTAGGGTATATGCTGATTGTTCAATGCCAAAAAGATCTTCCAGCTCCTTCTCTCTGTCATTGATCGCCTCCTTGATTTTGATATATTTTCCAACAGCCTCCTCCATCTCTACAGCGATTTGGGTTAACCAATTATTAATCTCCCCTTTGAGACCATCAATACTACTCGAAATTTTCGTAACAGAAAGATCATCAGCAAGGCTCGTAACTTCCTTTTTGCGCCGCGACTCTTTTTCGGTTTCCGGCCGCAGCTCGCCCTCTGCCTGTGATTCAAGCTGTTCCTTTATCTGATTGAAGGCATCGAGAATCTCTTTCTTGGTATTCGACCCAGTAACCTTCGGAATCTCATCCTGTTTCTTCCCCATAAGGCTCCTCCTTTAAATAATGTGCTGTACTTGTTCCATAATTGAAAGTTTCATGGCTCGGTAGCTTGATATTATATACCGTTATACTATTCCACCTGCGACAAATATTTTCTTTGGAAACAAATTGATTGTCAGGTCTTGGGAAATTACCTCTTCGAACATTCACTCATTCCTGCTAGCAAGCCTAGTGTCAGAATACCAAGCTCTCCTGCCCCATCAAGCACTGAGAGAGGAGTCAAATCTCTATAGTTTCCAGCAAAACTTCAAATTTTTCAATACTGATCAAGACTGCCTCTGGCACCCCATTCTTGGTGATGGCAATGGCATTATCGGTATCATGTATGGCCCGAACCATATCAAGCAACCTATTTTTTGCCTGAGTAATCGGTACATAATCCTGTATTGTTTGCATATGGAACCCCCTTATGAATATAATTATTATGGCCGCTATAATGACCACTAGGCAAAAAAGTAAACCCCCTAAAGCCCTTCGACAAAATAATCTATAATTTCCTAATAAAATTACCGATAAATATTATAAGTGATAAGCGAAAATTTCACCTGATCAGGAGGATAAAATGGAAACTACAGCCTGGCATGAAAAAAGAAAGTCAATTCGCAAAATTCCTGAATCAATTATTGGAGTTGCTATCACCAGTTTGGAAAAAAACCAGGAAATACTTGGAACAATAAATGATTTGAGTGAAGGTGGCCTAGGTATTTCCTCACCTATTGCATTCCAATCGGGAACTATGCTTGATATTGCTGTGGATGGTGGAGATGAAACAGACCTTGATGAACGCAAATACTCAATCGGTAAAGTCTGCTGGTGTCGTCACGATACTTTCATCAACGATACTTTCAATATCGGTGTACAAACCTTAGGCCAAGCAACCAAGCAGAGGATGCTTGGATAGATCTTTTCCTGGAATTAATCCATCTTTTTAATTCCTTCGGCCGGTTTATTTTTTCGCAATATCAATATTATACATCCGGCAAGAATCATAATTGTACTGAGCAGTTGGCCCATTGTGAGCAGACCAAGAAGAAAGCCGAGATGTGCATCAGGTTCCCGAAAAAACTCCACAAACCAACGAAAGATCCCGTAGAAAAATAAAAAACAGACCAGCATAGTGCCTGCAGGCCACTGCCGCTTGACTTGCAGATCTTTCAGATTCCATAGAATTATAAACAAGAACAAACCTTCCAGAAGACATTCATACAGTTGGGAAGGATGACGAGGCACAGAACCGCCGCCTGGAAATACCATTCCCCAAGGCACGTCAGTCACCCTGCCGAAAAGCTCCCCATTTAAAAAGTTCCCAATCCGGCCAAGCCCCAGACCTATTGGTCCGGAGACCACATAGACATCTGCCGTTCTCCAGAAATCAATTTTCTGCCTTCGACAGAAAAAATACCCCCCTGCTATCAGCCCGATCAGTGCTCCATGAAAGGACATTCCCCCATGCCACGTGGCCAGAATTTCAAAGGGATGTTCCCAGTAATAAGAAAAGTTATAGAAAAGCACATAACCTAACCGCCCACCAAGCACCAGGCTGAAAATCAGGACAATATTTAAGTTTTCAAAATGACGATCTAAATCCCGCAAATTAAATTTCTTTATCTGGTGCTTGACTAAAAAATAAGCTGCGATAAAACCCAAAACATACATCAACCCATACCAGCGCACCTGTAAAGGGCCTAAACTAAATATTACCGGATCAATTTGTGGAAAAGCAATCATATATATAAAAACGGTTTACGGTTTACGGTTTACGGTTTACGGTTTAAGCGTATTCAATTATTACGAGCAATGATAACAAAATTATGACTGTATTGAAAAAAGTTGCTTTGAGATCAAAATTAAAAAAATCGACAGAGAGGCTCCATCCGCGCAGCCGGTGGTCTAAGGAGACAAACGAACACTGCGGGCTCCCTAAAAGGGAGCGCTAAAATCTTTAAGATATTCCGATTTTTTCCCATTGTCACGCAGCCGAGCACCGCAGAAGCTGACGAAAAAGGAGTTTGAACTGTTTGAGCGATGCGAGTTTTCAAACTCCCGGCAGCTTTGAGGAGCGCAGGGTATCCGACACAGTCGGACAAGTGACTGGGTGCCTTTTCTTTTGGTTCGTTTTCTTTGGGCAAGCAAAGAAAATGAACATAGTACAGTTGGCCGGAACGGTAGAACCTATCCGGGTCCACCATAGGTGGTGGATTTCGTCAAACCTAAATCAACCCAGCTTTTTTCAAATGTATCTGCAAGATCGAGACAGCTGCCGGCGTTACTCCTGAAATACGTGATGCCTGTCCAAGGGAACGAGGTCTGATAGAGTTCAGCTTTTCAACCACTTCATTCGACAATCCAGATAGGCTCATATAATCGAGATCATCCGGCAAAGCAACAGACTCCAGCCGTTTAAACCGCTCAACCTGTTCATTCTGTCGATTTATATACCCCTGATATTTTACTTGCAGCTGTACTTCCCGGGCAACTGTAGGCTCGACATTGAATGTCTTTCCATTTACCTGGGTAAGATCCTTGAAAGTGATCTCCGGCCGTCTCAGCAAATCAGCTAACGAAACCTGCTGTTTCAGAGGAGAACTGCCCAGTTTTGCCAATTGGGTATTAATTGCCGCAGTGGGTTTAATTAATCCGTTCTCAAGAGCGGCAAGAGTTGATTCAATAGTTTTTCTTTTCTGCAGAAAAACATCATATGTTGCACGATCAACCAGTCCAAGTTGATACCCGATATCCCTTAAGCGCAAATCAGCATTATCTTCTCTTAACAGGAGCCTGTATTCTGCCCTGGATGTAAAAAGACGGTAAGGCTCTTTTGTTCCGAGGGTTATCAAATCATCAATCAATACCCCTGTGTATGCCTGGGAGCGATCCAAAATCACCGGTTCTTCGCGACGAATTGATCGAACTGCATTTATCCCGGCCATCAATCCCTGTGCTGCAGCTTCTTCATAACCAGAAGTTCCGTTGATCTGACCGGCGAGAAACAATCCCTGCACCCGTTTGGTTTCAAGAGACGAGAGCAATTCCAAAGGTTCCACATAATCATATTCAATGGCATAGCCGGGGCGCATGATCTGAACACGTTCAAGTCCTTTGATGCTTCTCAGCATTGCGACCTGAACATCCAGTGGCAAACTGGTCGAAACACCGTTTGGATATACTTCTGCTGTATTAACCCCTTCAGGTTCAAGAAAGATCTGATGCCGGTCTTTGTCTGCAAACCGCATGATTTTGTCTTCAATAGACGGGCAATACCTTGCACCTATTCCTTCAATTACCCCTGAATACATAGGGGAACGGTCAATGCCGCCCCTGATGATTTCATGCGTATTAAGATTCGTATAAGTTACATAGCAAGGAAGTTGGGGTTGTCCGTTGTCGCCGGAATTATATTTTGAATTGCTGGCAAAGGAAAAAAAATTAGGGGGAGTGTCACCATACTGTGGTTCCAGTTCACTGTAATCTATTGTGTTACCATCCAATCTTGCAGGGGTGCCAGTTTTCATGCGGCCTACAGCAAAACCCGTTTCTCTAAACCACTGTGCAAGTCGAGTTGAAGGTGGATCTCCCATACGGCCGGCAGGGAACTGTTTCAGGCCTATATGAATAAGGCCATTTAAAAAAGTTCCTGTTGCAATAACCACAGCCTTTACAGGAATAATTTCATCAAGTGATGTCTTAACGCCACTGACTCTACCTATGCTGTCTGTCATTATATGATCGACAACCGTCTGTCGGATCTCTAAATTCTTCTGCCCCTCAAGGACAGATTTCATTCTGAGTCGATACTTGACCCTGTCAGCCTGGGCTCGTGATGACCAGACAGCCGGCCCTTTACTTGTATTCAGTCGCCGGAATTGAATGGCAGTGGCATCTATATTGTTGGCCATCTCACCGCCAAGCGCATCAATTTCTTTAACTAAATGGCCTTTTGCCAGACCGCCGATTGCAGGATTGCAAGACATGGCGCCTATTGTATCAACATTGATCACAGCCATTAATGTTCTGCAGCCCATTCTGGCAGCAGCCAGAGCCGCCTCACAGCCTGCATGTCCGCCCCCGACTACCAGGATGTCGTATTCGTTTTGATCTGAAATCATTACAATTCGTAGTTTACGGTTTACGGTTTACGGTTTACGGTTTACGGTAATAAAAAATCATATCAAAGTATTAGCCAATCAATACTTTATACCACTACCTAACTTTCTCAAACCTTCCTCTTTTTGCTCTGCGCCGTATGCCTCACACCCTACACTTTGGATCTTTCACCGTTTTCTTTTCCCCTTCCAGCAGCGTAACATCCGTTTTCTTGCCATTTTCCAGAAACCAGGAGTTTGCGCAAATTAAGCCTCGCTCCCTTTGTTCCATCGGATAAATGCCCACTTCTGAGGAATATTACGAACGAGCCGCCATTTGGATTTATCAATTCTTTTCATCCGGGAATCAACAAATGCAGCAAGTTTATTTTCCTCTTCGTTCGTTAGATTTTCAAACATCCAACTATAAGAATTCAACGCCTGTTCTTTTGATGAATAAAATTCTTCTAGAGGCAGAGAGATGTGATCCACCGTAGCATGAATTCCAAGCTGATATAATATATTTAGGGTAAAAATATAATCCGGCCCAGGTTCAAAAGGACGACCGATTGCTTCAAAAGCATCCGGGTCAAATGGCGTAGGTCCAATCCTGTCACATAAAATTACTGTTTTAGATGCAAAACTATCTGCTTTCCTCAAAATTCCTGCCAGATCATCAACTGCAAGAGACCTCGAAGCGATTAATACATCATGCGGAAAAATTCCTAGCCTTTGCCAGTCATCTTCCCAGGAGGCTTCAAACAGTATCACATTTGATAAAGTTTGAGACTCGATCTGCTCTTTTAAAAGATCGAGCATTTTTGAAGAATAATCTATTGCCGTGACTTTTTTAACCAGCTTGGCCAGGGGGACTGTCAAGGTCCCAGGCCCAGAGCCGACATCGAGGACGGACCAATCCGAATTAGGTTTGAGAAGGGATATGAATTGCTTAACATATAAGGAACCGGCATGCCGCGCAGCAAAAGAGCTTGCCTTTTTGTTCCAGGCATGGCGATCCTTGCGTTTCCATGACCCCTTTCTGCGCGCTTCCTGCCAAAGTCTGTCCCAATCAATATCTTCAATTTTCATAACATTCGTACTTTCTCAGAAGAATTAAAAAAAATTTGAGAAGAATAACATCTTTTAAAGAAGGAGCGGAGCAGTGACGAAATAATTTAGCGCTAAAGTGATAGCGAAATAGTTTCCTTGCTGGATATCAGAGTAGATGGCGATTCTTGTGTGACAACATCAATCACTTATTTTTGACTTGATATCAGGCATGGTTTCAGGTTTGCTGGCATCCCAGATACGATTTTCATTACCGGTAGCAGTAACATTTTCATACACGCCCTTATCTTTACGGACCAGTTTGGTAAAACCAAGATTCTTCAGGTCACTTGTAGTTTTCGGAGTGTTCACAGCAACCAGAGAAATAAGGCGCTTAATTTCCTGGCCACAGTCGGGACATCGCCGCAGCTTTTCACTATCAATAGATTGATGTATCTCAAATTGTTTGCCCCGACCGCATCCTTCTTTAATATGCTCATATTCATAAACAGCCATAACAGTATTTCTCCGAATTAACGACTTTAGGAATTTTGAATTTGTTTGACACACTAAAGCTTCTATGGTTAAAGTATATGGTTTTGTTGTTACTTGCCAAAATGTCGATAGTTGGTCTATCGTTGTTTTTTATTACTAAATTTAGCTCAATTATATAGTTAATTCGCAAAAAATACCGAGATAAATTCTGTTTTCAAGATTTGACCAGTACTTACCCACATATTATTCAGGTCGGTTCCAAACCTGAGTAGTATTTATTATGCCGGGAGCAAACAAGGGATAACAGTGATTATAATATCAACACTCTACAGAATAAATCAGCAGGGCATACATTGCTAAACTGAATAATCTAATTGGAGCCAACCCACTGGAAGGCGGCAGAATCATCTAAACCAGAGATCTTTAATTGAATCTCAAGCTGACCGAAAACCACTTGTTATAACCGGCAATAAACATAATAAGGATATGCAATGAGTAAAAGAACTTTTCAGCCCAGTAATATTAAGCGCAAACGCACACATGGTTTCCGGAGTCGAATGAAGACTAAGGCAGGACGAGCAATAATTAATAACAGGAGGGCCAGGGGGAGAAAACGCTTATCCGTTTCAGGATAATTGCTTGTGGAAAAATAACCCGGAACAACGACTTTAAGTTGGATCATGCACCCATTTTCACTTCCCAAATCGAATCTTCTCAGAAAACCACGGGAATACAGACGGGTTTATAACAATGGGAAACGCCTGCAGGGGGATAATTTCAGTCTCATTTTTATCCAAAATGACAAGAGCAGAAACAGACTGGGAATAAGCATCCATGGCCAACTAAAAGGTGCGGTTAAGAGAAACAGGATTAAAAGAGTTATCAAGGAATTTTATAGATTAAACAGGACATTTCTGCAACTGAGGAATTCGGAGGGAAACACCCAACCGGCAATGGACATAATTATTACTGTACGGAAAAATTTTAACCTCAATTCTCCTGCAGACTTGAATCGCGCTGTTAACGATCTATTTAATGGGAAACAGGGCAATTAGAAAATGTACCGGTAGTCTCTTCACATTTTCTCTTTTGATATTAAAAGAATATCTGGAAAAAGTATCATGGCCAGACACTGCATACTACAGGACCAACATGCTAATATATCTGTATACGGGACCTGGAGTGGTGGTTAACTGTCAGTTTTCATAGTGAAAAATTTTCTACAAAAATCCGGATATATTTTCTGCCTCTCCTTGATCCGTTTCTACCAACTCTTTATTTCTCCTTTCTTTCCATCTAGCTGTCGCTATACTCCCAGTTGTTCCCAATATGCAATTGACGCTATCAAATTTCACGGTGTCATGCATGGGATGTTCCTTGCGGTGCGCCGGGTCTTACGATGCCACCCTTTCAGCAAAGGCGGCTTCGACCCTGCAGATCGATAAACTGCCTTTAAATCTGTATCAATTATTAAATCCAGCAGCCGGTTATCATCCGGCACTAAGGGAAAACAGTTACAATGGATACTCAGCGAGCTTTTTTAGCCATAGCGCTCTCATTCATCATTTTAGTAGGCTACCAATACCTCTTTGTTGGACCGCCTCCGGAGCAGCCGCAACAAACTGAGGATGTCTCCCCCCAAGCAACCGCTCCTCCCACACAACCTCAAAAACCTGTTGCTACAACCTTACCCCCACCCAGCGCAAAAACTCCCGCCCCATCTCTTCTGGCGACATCTCCACAACCGACCAGAGAGGGACGAGACATAATGGTTGACTCCAATCTCTACAGCGCAATTGTAACTGAGACAGGAGGCGGCATCAAAAGCTTCAAACTCAAAGACTATAATGAAACCACCAGTCCGGACTCAGACCTGGTGGAGCTTATTCGAACAGAGATTTTCACTGAACTCCCTCTTTACTTCACATGGGGAGTTGGCCCTGAATATGACGAGATACCAGTCTATTCGGCTGATCGGGAAAAAGTGACGCCGACTGAAAAAAATCAGCTGGAAACATTGACCCTGCAGGCCCAGCTTGCATCAGGCCTGCATATTACCCGAACAATGATTTTTGATGTTGAAAACTACTTATTCAATATGGTGGTTAATGTAAAAAATACTACAGCACAGCCTCTTCAGGGTGCTCCTCATGTAAGCATCACAAACCGTCCATTTGCTGCATCTAGTAGCGCAAGTAAATTTCTATTTTCAGGCCCTGCCCTCCTGGTAAATAACCAGCTTCAGGAAATCAAACCGGATGATTTAGAAAAAGAACCGACTAAAATTACTGGAAAAATTAATTGGGTTGCTTACGAAGGCACTTATTTCATGACCGGTATCCTACCAAAAGAAATGGAAGAATTGACCACAAAACTTTCCGCAGACGGCGACAAAGTATCAACTGTGATTGCAGGGAAAACCGAGATTCTTCCAGCACAGGGAAGCAAGCAATATCAATATTCACTATATTTCGGACCAAAAAAAATATCTGTTCTAAAGGAAGTTGATGCAGGTCTTGACAGAATTGTCAATTTCGGCTGGTTTGACAAACTCGCTAGACCAACCCTTGTATTGCTTAATTTCATTCACCAATACAGCAAAAATTACGGTGTGGCAATAATTCTTGTAACTGTGCTTATCAAAATTCTCTTCTGGCCTATTGCTCAGAAAGGCATGAAGTCCATGCGGAACATGCAGAAGATTCAGCCCAAAATTACTAAATTACGGGAAAAATACAAAAATGATGCGACCCGCATGAATCAGGAAATGATGGGGTTATACAAAACATACAAAATTAACCCCTTAGGCGGATGCCTGCCAATGCTTCTCCAAATCCCTGTCTTCTTTGCTCTTTATAAAGTGCTTCTTCAGGCAATAGAGTTAAGGCATGCCCCTTTCATGCTTTGGATAACCGATTTGTCCGCTCCTGACCGGCTTTGGGCAGGACTTAATTTACCCTATCTAGGAGGTATTCCGGTTCTGACCTTACTGATGGGGGGTAGCATGTTTTTGCAGCAGAAACTGACACCCTCCCCAGCTGATCCTACCCAGGCAAAAATAATGATGTTTTTGCCGGTGATATTTACCTTCATGTTTTTAAATTTTGCTTCTGGACTTGTACTTTACTGGTTTGTAAACAACCTCTTATCCATAGGCCAGCAATATGTGATCAACAAAGCAAAGGATTGATAAACGACAACAATAAACCCAGCCTTGACGCACCGAATATTGAGCAATACGGTCTCCAACATGTTCTGGCTGTTTCTTTCAATAAGTTTTGCAGCAAATTTAAGGAATAAACTATGTCATCAAATAAAACTCTTTTCAAAGGAAAAGATGTATCAGAAGCAATTAACAACGCCTGCCAAAGCTTAGGTGTTCCCCAAGAGCAACTGGATATCGAGGTCTTGAAAACAGGTTCCGCAGGTATTTTCGGGCTTATTCGTCCCAAAGCTTTAATAAAAGTATCGCTGAAAAATGAAGTGGCATTGGAAGACAGTCGAAAAACACCAAAATCGCATGGAAAGAGGCCTGGGAAAAAAAAGGGCAAGAGCTCATCCCCGGCACCTTCCTTTAGCCAATCTGGAAAAACATCTCAACAGAAAGATGAGAGTGCAACTGCCAAATCAACTGACCTAGCAGAAAGTATTCCAGAAATCTCAACAGAAAAGACAAACGGTAAACCTAAACCGCAAATCGATGAAAAAATATCCCCCGATGTTCTGAATGCTATCAAAGAAGAAATAAGCAGGATGCTTGATATAATGGGCATGTCATCAGAAGTCAGCATTACTCATAGAGAAAACAGTTCGATTGATGCTTATATCTCCGGTAATTATATCGACAGTATCATCGGCCCCGAAGGCAGAACCCTTGACAGCCTGCAGTATCTTCTGCGCAAAATATTCAGCAAAAAATATTCGTTTAAAATTGCACTTTCGCTGGATGCTGGAAATTTTCGGGCAAACCGTATGAAAGACTTAAAGTCTATTAGCATGAAAATGGCATCTGAAGTGAAGAAAACAGGGAAGGCGCGATCTATTCCTTCTCTAAACCCCTCTGAACGGAGAATTGTTCATATGGCACTGGAAGAGGATAAAAATATACGGAGCAGAAGCGTGGGTGATGGCTTATTCAAAAAAGTACTGATATATCTGCCTGCTAAAGGAAAAAAATCTGGCCCAAGAAAACGCAAATCCACTAAATCTAACAAATCTAAAGTTGCAGAATCTGTTTCAGAGTAATCAAACCAGACGCAAAGCGTTAATATTTTGTGAATATATCTGATCTTAACGAGGCAACAATTGCCGCAATTGCTACACCTCCTGGCCCAGGAGGCATCGGCATCATCCGAATCAGCGGCCGACTCTCCCTGCCGATCTTAAAACTTCTGTTTCAACCTCGCAGAAGCAGCACCAGCGATTCTCACCCCAATAAAAATTTAATCAGCCACAAATTATACTACGGCAGAATCATTGATCCTGATACCCTTTTGATGATTGACGAGGTGCTGGCAGTTTACATGAAGGCTCCACACACCTATACAAAAGAGGATGTAGTGGAAATTCAATGCCATGGTAGTTATCAGGTACTGCAGAAAATTCTCGGTCTCATTTTTGCTGCCGGTGCAAGGCCCGCCGCACCAGGTGAATTTACTAAAC
>CAMYJP010000049.1 GCA_947258675.1 uncultured Desulfobulbaceae bacterium
CAAACCAGACCATCAGCATCACAATTGCCAGCGCTGACACGGGTGATCTTGGTAGTGGCACTGATTTTATCAACGCCACAGGCATCTCAACAGCAGCTTCTGCGCAGCAGGCTATCGGGATTATTGATGCGGCAATTAGTGATGTCGATACAATCAGGGGCTCCCTGGGTGCTGTGCAAAACCGATTTGAGTCTACCATTGCTAACTTACAAAATGTTGCTGAGAATTTGACAGCCGCTCGTTCCAGAATTCTGGATGCTGATATTGCTCAGGAAACCACGGCAATGACAAAAAACAGTATACTGCAGCAGGCAGGTGTCTCAATTCTGGCGCAGGCTAATCAGATTCCCCAGTTGGCTCTTTCACTTCTCCAATAAGGTGTAAAATGATTTCATCTGTAAAGAAAATTATAAAAGGGCAAGGAAGCCCGATCTTACTATTCAAGGAGGAGAATCATGGGAATTACAATTAATTCCAATATTGCGTCATTGAACGCACAGAGAAATCTAAATATTTCTCAAAACGGTTTAGCCAGGTCCATGGCACGTCTGGCTTCCGGCCTTCGTATTAATAGTGCCAAGGATGATGCTGCAGGTCTGGCAATTTCCGACCGGATGACAGCACAGATCCGCGGAATGAATCAGGCAGTGCGAAATGCCAATGACGGTATCTCTCTTGCCCAAACAGCAGAAGGAGCTTTGGCTGAAACGACCAACATTCTGCAGAGAATGCGAGAATTGGCCGTACAATCGGCTAATGCCACAAATACAACTTCGGACCGGACATCGCTTAATGCTGAATTCACCCAGCTAAAGAGTGAAATGGAACGAATTGCAACAACCACGTCCTTTAACGGAAGCGTTCTGCTCAATGGAAACTATTCCGGTGGTGGTAACGAAGCTATTTTTCAGGTTGGGGCAAATGCAAATCAAACCATCAGTGTTAACATAGGTGGTGCCGGCATAAGTCAACTGGCTGGTGATACATCTAATGTGGTAAGTGATGCGGCTGTGGCTACTGTATCACAGGCGCAATCCGCCATTGCCATCGTTGATGAGGCAATCAGTGATGTAGATACAATCCGCGGTGCCCTGGGTGCCGTGCAAAATCGATTTGAGTCAACAATTGCTAACCTGCAAAATGTTGCTGAAAATCTTACTGCTGCTCGTTCCAGAATTCTGGATGCGGATATTGCCCAGGAAACTACGGCAATGACCAAGAACAGCATACTGCAACAGGCTGGCGTCTCTATTCTGGCGCAAGCAAACCAGATTCCAGTATTGGCGCTCGCATTGCTCCAATAACAGGATACTAGAAGTTAATTTTTATATTGGGGGCTTTTAATAGGCCCCCAATATAAGGCAGTACTAGAAGCATAAGGAGGAAAATATGAATATTCAATCAGTAGGTTCGTTTACTCCAGCGACACAAAGCCCAGCACGTGAGGCAAAAGAATCGGTCGATAACGACCGCCGTCCCTCACCTGTAAAACCGACGGACACACCGAAAGAAAAAAGCATTCAACCCGAAGAACTGCTTGATAAAATAAAAGATTTAACAGATAACGGCGCATATCATGTTCGTTTTGAAACGAAGGAATCTGTGAATAAACTCGTAGTTTCTTTAGTGGATGCTGAATCAGGAGAACTCGTTCGGCAAATTCCCCCAGAATCATTGCTGGAAATGGCCGAGTATCTCAAGGAACTGAGTGGGAATATAGTAGATTCTCAAGGCTGATATAACTACTGGAGAAAATCATGGGTACAATTCAATTTGGTGGTCTGGCTACCGGTCTTGATACAGCCGCTCTTATCGAAGCACTTATGGAAGTTGAACGACAGCCATTAGAACGGCTGGAAGCTCAGAAAGACTATCTCAACAACAGACTTTCGGCATTTACTGAATTCAACGGTAAACTTGCTGCACTTCAATCTGCGATTGAAGATATTGATACAACCAGTGAATTACGATCCTATAAGGCTACACCGGCTAATGAAGACTATTTCACCGCTACAGCATCGAGCTCGGCTACACCCGGCAATTACCAGATCGAGGTAAAGAGCCTGGCTGTGCAAGAAAAAGAAGTGGCCGACGGAGTGGCGGACCGCGACACTACCACCTATTCCGGCGAACTGACTCTGGATGTCGATTCCACGGATACGGTATTGAATTTTTCCGGCAGCACACTCAATGAAGTAGCCGAGGCGATCAACGACTCCGATGCAGAAGTTACCGCCTCAATCATTAACGACGGCACCAGCGACACGCCCTACCGGCTTGTAATTACCGCCGATAACGCCGGTGACAGTATTAACATTTCCGGAAAAAACGATTTTAAGCAGGGTGGTTCAGGTGAAATCGTCTTTTCCCAGGCCCAGGCAGGCTCACAAGCCCATATAGAACTTGACGGCGCCATCGATATCTACAGCAGCAGCAATACCTTCGCCGACTTGATTCCTGGTGTAACCCTGACCTTGAATAAAGCTAATGCGAACAATGAGAGTACCAACCTGAACGTGGCAGTCGACACTGATGAGGTGAAGAGCAAAATAGAAACCATGGTCTCAAAGTATAATGATATAATCACCTTTATTGCGGACCAATCCGATGCCAGTTGGGGAAGTGATCAAGCCCTTTCATCTGCTAAACGTCGTCTCCAAAGCCTGATAGTTACCAATGTCGGCACTACTGGTAACTACAACTATCTGGCCGAACTCGGTCTGACCACAAATGCAAAGACGGGTAATATAAGTATTAACAGCACAACATTGTCCAACGCTATCAATACTGATTTGGAAAGCGTTGAAAAACTTATTGTTGGTGAAACAGGAGTAGAAGGGATCGCATCTCAATTCTACAGCTATCTTGATGCCAGTACTGACTCTATCGACGGGCTTTTGGCAGCTAAAAAACATACAACGACCAATAGCTTGCGAAAAATAGATCGTGATATCCTGAATATGGAAGCGCGTCTTGAAAAACGTGAAGAGCTTTTGCGCATGCAATTTGAAACCCTTGAACAATTAATCAGCGTTATGAACAGCCAAAGCAGTTATCTAACCCAACAGCTTGGTTCACTTAATAATGACTAGGAGAAAAACCCTAAATGAATGCCTATATGAGTCAATATAAAAATAATCAAATATCCACGGCTACACCGGAACAAATACTTATCATGCTGTATGATGGTGCCCTTCGGTTCGTAACCCATACATCACAAGCAATACATGAAAACGATCCTGAAAAAAAGTCCAACAACATTAATAAAACTGTTGCGATACTTTCAGAGTTGTCAGCTACGCTTGATCATGAGATAGGCGGAGAAATTGCCGAGAATCTCGCAGCATTATACAGTTATATGATCAGGGAACTCACGGCAGTAAATCTCAATAATGATCATAATCGACTCGAGAATGTCAAAAGTATTCTGTCTCAGTTACGTGATGCATGGGTTCAGGCTATCCAAATTAACAATAAAACCACAGAAGAGGGCAAAATCAGTGAGCAGGTCCCTCCTATTACGACAGCAAATGCGCAGATCAATTCAACGCTTTAAGGATAATTTCAAATCATGAAAGAACTTGACCTCATGCTAAATAAATCCATCGCTCAATACAGTAAAATATTGAGTCATATAAACAATCTTTCAAAAACATTGGAGAACTGCAAAACCGATGAACTGAAATCATTTTGTGACTGCCTTAATGAATTACAAAACGATGCTAGAAAAACTGATAAAGCAATTGACACCATTATTGAACAGAAAAAGATTGATATAATACAGGATCCACGTTTAGTGGAAAGAAAAAAACTGATGCGGGAAATTGTCAACCATAACAACTTGCTTTTTCCTCAAATAAATGGCAAGTTAGCGGTAATAGGTGCTGAGTTGACTCAGTTGAAAGCTGGTATGAACGCACTCTCAGGCTATAAATCAGGTCAGATAACTACAGGCAAAATAATTAATAACGCCTATTAAATAAACTCAAACAAAAGTAATATCCAATCATCGTGCCATCATTTGATCTTTATCATTATCTCGAGGACTCAAGGGTCGGAAAAATATCCATCCCCATGAAGGATGGGAAAAAAATGAGCATGGAATGTGTTGCCAAGGTTACTAAGCCGCCTCACTTGGAAACATCTATGCTTCCTGGCCTCTTGCCGGTGGAACGAATCGATACTGATAAAAAGTGCCACTTGTACATGGACATAGGCGGCCCCACCATAACACTTATTACTGCTATAGAAGAGGTTGTCAACGACAGCAAACTCAAGCTAATCAATATCGAATCTACTACACATGAGCAAAAGAGAGAATTTTTCAGAATAACCGCTCAAGTTCCTATAGACCTAAAGCATTTAGCCTCCCAACAATCCAATATAGTAATTGGCGAGTCAATCAATATTAGTGGTAATGGAATTCTCGTAACCCTTACAGAGCCTTTAGACGTTAAAAAAAGGGTACAATTACGAATTAACCTGACTGAACCCACAGAGCAATGCATCGAAAGCATATGCAGCGTAGTCCGGCAAGACGAATCCAAATCAGGTGAATATATAGCAGCTCTTCGCTTCGACTCAATAAAAGAAGAAGATCAGGACAGTATAATTGGTTTTTGTCTTCTCCAACAAAGAAAGCAACTGCGTTTGAAAGTTCAGGTTCTTGGACAGACCTAATTCCAGCTTCTCTCGTTCTACATCTTTTACGATTGACCTATTACCGAATTATCAGGCGTCTGCTGATCAATTTACCCAATCCAATTTGATAGACCCCCTTCTTCCCTCATAAATTCTCTCTCACCTCTCAAAAAATCAGATGTCTTGAAAAATGTTCTATTCAGAAATTTAATATCATCCGCTTCAGTTAAGAATCTACTTTTAATTGCCGAAAAAACATTATGAGTGCAGTGAGCCCTACAGGTCCGATTAATCCCGCACCTTCTGCAGAAAATAATCAAATTTCACGGGAAGATCGCCACCAACAATTACCTATAGATAAAATCGTCAAAGCCACAGTTGTTGAGGGTGGATTAGATCGCGTAATCCTTGAATTGAATCAGCAACGCATTTCCGCAGAAACCAATGTTCCTCTGAAAACGGGGCAAATAATTAATCTGCTGGTTATCCGCTCCAGCCCAAAACTAGAACTTAGACTTGTTGAAGATACCCTGCAACAGCGTCTTGTAAGTTTTCTTCACCTTTTAGATCACAAATTTGACCTTGGGATTTTCCTGAAGAACATCTCTTCAGCCCATCAATCTGCAACAACCAGCCTTAGCGAAACTGCAACAGAAGCTTTGAATACATGGCTAATTCTTCAGAAAATTAATCCCGAGTTACTTAAAGGTACAGAGCTGCAGCAACTCATATATAAACTGGGCCTCGACCTGGAGGCTGTTCTAGCACGAGGGGAAGCCATTAACGAAATGTCAATAAAGAGCATTCTCTTTGAGATTATGCAAAAACTTGGTCCAGCTGATAGTGAAATTGCAAACAAAGCAGGAAATTTTCTACAGCAGATGGAATTTTTTCAGCTTTGTCAAATCCGACTTGTGCAAGAGGATATTTTCCTCTTTCCGCTGCCTTTGACGTTTTTAAGTCAAGGCTTCCTTATGGTTGAGCAAGAAAAAAAACAAAATAAGGTCCATAAACCTGACTGTATGAAGCTTTCTATTCTCTTAGCTTTAGATGGTCTTGGGAACTTGGAAATATATATTGATCATGATGCTTATGGATTAGATGTCCGAATTAATTGTGAATCATTGGAGAAAATGAATTATGTCTCTGAATATAAAGAAGAATTAAGTAGTGCTATTAGCAATTTTCCTTTAAAGGGAATATCCGTGGGCAGTGCTGCTGAAAGACCCGGAAAATCCATACTCATGAAGTTAGCTCCTAAAGGAAATTCAGTTTTAGATACTCGAGTTTAATATGATCGATGAGAAAAAATGCGATAAAGCTGTTGCAGTGCTTTACGACAAGGCCAAGTCAGAAGCGCCGTTGGTTATAGCCAGCGGCAGAGGTGAAATTGCCACACGGATTATTGAAACCGCAAGAAAATCGGGCATCCATATTAAAGAGGATCCGGATCTTTTGGAACTATTGGCAAAGGTCCCGATCGGGGAGACAATTCCTGTGGAATTGTACCAGGTAATTGCAGAAATTCTTTCCTTTGTCTATAGAGTTAATGAACGTTACAAAAATAGTCCACCACAGTAGATTTAATCCAACTAAAAGATAATCTTTCATTGTTCAGCTTTCTGACTTGGACTGTCTTCTTGACAAATTTACACTTTCTATTTTGTGCAGAGAACGGTTTACATTTTACGGTTTACGTATTTCGGTTAGCAGAGAACAAGTATTATCAGGTATGCTGCTAATATTCCACTGAAAAAACCAGCCTCACAGGAAGGATTTATTCTTTGAAGACTATAAGCTTTTAATAGTACACAGTAAATCCCTAAAAAGCTGGCTGCGATAGGAATATTTTACCAAATATCAAATAGTTCCATTGAGTTAGAAAGTTGAGTTACCTTGCAAAGACTTTTGTCCTTTACAAAATTCTATAACTCTATAAATCTCAATTGCTATTTTCGTGTTTATGCTTCAATCTTTATTTTCTGTTTAAAGGCATTAATTCCCAAATAAACTTTCTCATTTTTCCCTTTGCGCACCTCTTCCATCATGTTTTGTTACATAAAACCTTCCTCCTGATAAAAAGACTCCTTGAATAGATAGCATTTTGAAAAAGGGATGCTCAATAGTACATTTATTTCAAAATTCTTTTAAACTTTAGTATTGAATCGTTTAAAGGAAAATTGAGCTTCCTTCTTGACAAGCCTGTTTATCCTTTGTAATCGATAAACAGAAATTAAAAACCTTATTGATATAACTTGATTAATATTGAGACAGACATTTAATAATACGATATCTATGGATGCATTTTGCTGTGTTGAGTTCAACCATAGAAAAAATAAGTGAAATTCTTTTACTTACATCTTACCCGCAACGCTTAACTAATGTTTCAAGAAGGAATTGGCAATGGACATCCAGCCAGATAGAAAGACTGAAGCTACTCAAACATCAGGTAAAGCACCAGTCGCGGATTCATGTGAGTATGCCGCTTTAGCCCCAAAAGAATCCTGTACCATAATCATTTTCGGGGCATCAGGTGATCTGACCACAAGAAAACTCATCCCGGCGATCTTTAACCTATTTGTAAATGCTAGTCTACCTGAGTCATTTTCGATCGTTGGCTGCAGTAGGACACCACTTGACCGAAAAAGCTTCATTGAAATGCTAGGAAATAAGTACCCTGCAAAAAACGACGACAAACAAAATCAATGGGATAATTTTGCCGACAATCTATATTACCAGCAGATTACTTATGATAATTCCTCTTCATATAAAGATTTCGCATCATTTCTCAGAAAACTGGATGAAAAAAAACAGACACAGGGTAACAGAATATTCTATTTAGCCGTGCCGCCAACCTTGTATCCAATAATTGCCGAAATGATCGGCAGCGCTGGGCTCGCGCATGAATATACCGATAATAATGGATGGGTGCGTATTGTTGTAGAAAAACCTTTTGGCAGAGACCTAACTACGGCATTAGAGCTCGAACGCATACTCCATAATAGCTTTGAAGAACACCAAATTTTCCGAATTGATCATTACCTCGCTAAGGAAACGGTGCAGAATATACTTATGCTTCGTTTTGCAAATACAATTTTCGAACCACTCTGGAACAGAAGTTATATTGATTATATCGGTATTGTTGCTGCAGAGCACTTGGGAGTTGAACACAGAGCAGGATATTATGAACAATCCGGTGTTATTCGGGACATGTTCCAAAATCATTTAATGCAGCTTTTGGCATTAACTGCAATGGAACCTCCTTCGAATTTTGAGGCTGCCAGAGTACAGGATGAAAAAGTAAAAATATTTCGATCTCTAAAACCCTTATCATTTGAAAATATTCAAAAAAATCTTATCTTAGGGCAATATGACAAGGGAAAACGGAAAAATGGCCAACTTTCGGCTTACCGTCAGGAACCAGATGTGGATCCCGCTTCCAGAACGCCTACTTTTGCAGCAATGCGGATTTTTATTGACAATTGGCGTTGGCGAGACGTTCCATTTTATCTCATCTCCGGTAAACGGTTGCGACGCAAAGAGACAAAAATAATTATTCAGTTTAAAAAAGTTCCTCACTCGATGTTCAGAAATGTCTTAGAAGAAAAAATAATTGCCAACCGTCTAATAATGGGAGTATTCCCTCGAGAAGAAATATCCCTTACTTTTCAGACGAAAAGTCCTGGTGCTAAAGACTGTCTGCGCCCTGTGACAATGGATTTCAGATACGATCAAAACTTCAGTGGTCCAATACTTGGCGCTTATGAAAAAGTTCTACTGGACTGTCTTAAAGGTGATCATATGCTCTTCTGGCGTCAAGATGGGGTCGAATTATCCTGGTCGTTTCTCACCCCTATTCTGAAGGAATGCGAGGTATGCGAAGCGGACAGCAGGGATATAGACCTGTATCCTTATCCATCAGGCAGTTGGGGACCTATTCAGGCTCATAAATGGACTCAGCTAATTCTGGATTAGCTACCACAAAATGATTATAAAATAGAAAAAGGAGACATTCATTGGAAACCTATTATCAGCCGAAAGATCTTTTAAAATTTGAAGAAATTGGCAAGGACGCCCCCGAACTTGCAAAAAAATTTTTTGATTACTACAGCGCTGTTTTCGCTGAAGGAGAACTTACTGAACGTGAGAAATCTTTAATCGCTCTTGCAGTTGCTCATGCCATACAGTGCCCTTACTGTATTGATGCATATACACAGGGATGCCTGGAAAAGGGCTCCAGCTCAGGCGAAATGACCGAAGCCATACACGTCGCGACGGCAATAAGGGGTGGAGCTTCTTTGGTGCATGGTGTGCAGATGCGTAATGTAGCTGAAAAAATTTCTATGTAATCCATTAGATCAGGGAAAATACAAATGTATTTGTCAGATAATACATCTGAAGGAATATTGGCCAAATCAACAACAGAACCATTTAATCTGACTCTGGCCAAGCATTCACTTCACTTGACGCGCGGCAAGGTGAGTACCTTACAGATAAATGTCGGTCTGTTGTGCAATCAAGTCTGTAAGCATTGTCACCTGGAAGCAGGGCCAACAAGGCATGAGGTTATGAGCAAAGAAACCATTCGCCAGGTTGTAGTCTTTGCAAAAAAGCACCATTTTGATTGTATTGACATTACTGGTGGAGCACCGGAAATGAATCCAAATTTAACCGAATTGCTCAAATCCCTGGGAACACAAACCCACAAGTTACTGCTACGATCCAACCTCACAGCTATTACCAATACCAAACAACAACATCTGATAGACCTATGCAAACAGAACAAAGTGGGCATTGTTGCTTCTTTTCCTTCTATCAACGAAACCCAGGCTGAAGGACAACGTGGAAAAGGCAATTTCAATAAATCGCTGGAAACACTCAAACAGCTCAATTCTATAGGTTACGGACAACCAGGTACCGAACTTGAGCTTAATCTTGTGGCGAATCCCACAGGTGCTTTTCTTCCTTCATCCCAACAACAGACAGAAAGAAGATTCCGAAAAATTTTATTGGAAAAATGGGATCTGGTTTTTAACAATCTGTACACTTTTGCAAATGTACCGTTGGGCAGATTCTACAAATGGCTTATACATTCAGGGAACTTCGCAGCATATTTAGAAAAACTTTCTACAAGTTTTAACCCATGTGCGATTGATGGTTTGATGTGCAGAACCTTACTCTCAGTTTCTTGGGACGGGTATCTCTATGACTGTGACTTTAATCAGGCGTTAGGACTATTTATGGGTAATAATAAAACACATATTTCTGAACTCCATAAACTTCCCAAACCAGGTTCTGCAATTGCAATCGCGGATCATTGCTACACCTGTACCGCCGGTTCCGGTTTTACCTGAGGCGGTTCCATAACTGCCTGAGTTGCGGGCATTCTATCGATATTTTATAAATCAATTAATATGTTTACTGAAACTCTTAGGGCTCAAACGCTTGATGAAATCAGCCGAAAAGCGGCAGAATTCATAATTGAAACCGCTCTTATTTCTTTAAAATATCAGCGTGTATTCTCACTTGTCCTGGCTGGTGGAAAAACTCCCCAAGTATTGTATGAACATCTTGCTTCTCCGCCCAGCATCAGTAGAATGCCTTGGGGAAATACCCATCTTTTCTTTGGTGATGAGAGGTGGGTGGCACACGACCACCATGACAGCAATTATTCAATGGCATACCAGACTCTTCTTTCAAAAATTTCAATTCCAACTGCAAATATTCATCGGATACCTACAGACCTGGAAGATCCTGAAACCGGAGCAAAGACTTATGAATCAGCACTTCATGATTACTTTAATTTTACTGCAGAAAATAAGAATACCGGTTTTGATATGATTCTATTAGGTATGGGAGAAGATGGTCACACCGCTTCTCTCTTTCCTTCATCCCCTGTAATTGAAATCGAAAATCAATGGGTGGCAGCAGTTGCTTCTCCTAGTGGTTCTCCGGCAGTCCCTCGCATTACTCTTACACTGTCGGCAATTAACAACG
>CAMYJP010000050.1 GCA_947258675.1 uncultured Desulfobulbaceae bacterium
ATAATAAAACCACCCTGGAAATAATAAAAAATGAGTTTTGGTCATGAATTATCTTACAATGAGTTATTCGGTTTTTGATTGATAGGTAAGGAAGTGTGAATGGCAACCAATAAATTAAAGGAAATTAATCAAGACGCCAAACAAGCACTCAGCAGTGGTCCTCAGAATGTTTTGATTGTCGACGATGATCCACTTATAAGGCTTGGTCTTGAAAAATTACTTACCAAGGAAGGATTTAAAGCTACTGCCGTTGGAACCAGCAAAAAAGCTTTAGAGCGTATTGAAAAAGAAGCTTTTTTTCTTGTTCTGTTAGACTTAAAGTTGCCTGATTCTTTTGATGGTTTGGCTTTGCTGGAAATTATAAAAAAAACCCGCCCTGAGACAACTGTTATAATGATAAGCGGCCAGACCGAGATTCGTGGGGCAGTTGAGGCCATGAAATTAGGAGCGCGGGATTATCTAGAAAAGCCCATCGATTTTAATAGGTTAAAAGAAATACTTGAATCCCTGAGACCTGAAAGTCCAACCTTTCGAAAATCTTCCTCTTTGATTGTTGATGATTTGATATTTGTAAGTGAAAATATGAAAAAGGTTGTGGACCTCATGCAGCACTTGGCATTAAAATCTGATATAACTATCCTGCTCTTAGGTGAGAGTGGGACTGGTAAAAATTTTATCTGCCAGAAAATACACGAGTTAAGCCCAAGAAAAGATTTTCCCTATGTGCAAATCGGTTGTTCCAATATTCCTGAGAATCTCATAGAAAGTGAGTTGTTCGGCTACGAGAAGGGGGCATTTACCGACGCCAAGAACTCGAAAAAAGGGCTTGTTGAGATGGCCGAGGGAGGAACTTTGCTGCTTGATGAGTTGGGTGAAATGCCCTATCCCTTTCAAGCGAAGGTTTTGGGGCTTTTAGAAGAGAAGCGTTTCAGAAAAATTGGTGCTCTGCAAGATACCAGTGTCGACGTCAGGATAATGGCGGCAACAAATAAAGATCTTCATAAACTGGTTCAGGAAAAGTCCTTCAGGTTAGACCTTTATTATCGATTGAACATGGCAACTATCAAATTGCCTTCCTTACGCGAGAGGAAAGAGGATATTCCTCTTCTGGTAGATACTTTTTTAAGTGGGTTCTGTAAAAAATACAATGCGAAAACCAAGACTATTGATAAGCATGGGATAAATTTGCTTCAGCAATATCCATGGCCTGGAAATATAAGGCAACTGAAGAATTTGATGGAGAAACTCGTTGTTTTGTCTACCAGCGCTAAAGTGAGTTCAGATGAAATTTCATCTAACTTACTGCTTCAGCAGCCCATGGAAACAGAAACAGCAGATAAAACTGTGGATCTGGATTCTTATTCCGGCCTCTCTCTGGATGCCATGGAAGAAAAATACATCAGGACCGCCCTGAAACTGACCGGTGGCAATCAGCGTAAGGCCGCACAACTTCTCAATATTCGCAGGGATGCTCTGCGATACCGGCTGAAAAAATTAGGTATATCTGCAAAGGAAGATGATGATTAGATTCTTCCACAGACCGCTTAATTCCTCCAAGCCTATGGATATGCAGAATTCGTAAAATCATGGGTGATCCCATGACAAATAAGAATGCAGAATCCGCTGCGAGACCCTAGATCTACAAATGTCGGTGCCGGATTACCTGTTGCCGGGCTTACTACATTGCTGTCAAAGTTAATGAGATGAAAGTTGTTTGTCCCATGCGGATCATGGCAGACGGAACAAGTCGCCGCAGAGGCGGTACCCTGACCATGACCGTTTAGATGATTGTTGTGACCTCCACCTCCTGCTAGAGCGCGTTGGAAACTCTCATCATTTAATATAGATAATCTATCATGGCAGCGGTAACAGAGAGCGTAATTCGAGTAACTTTCAAGTACCCCCTGCGTTGTTATATATCTTTCTCTTAGGATTGGCGTAAATTGGGATCCATGAGGGCCTTTAGGGCCAGGGCCGTTTACTGCGGTACTGGTGTTACTATCATGGCAGTCTGTGCAATATATCATGCTTGAAGCGTTCATTGACGGCAAATATGTGCTTGGCAGGCTAGGCATATCGGCCTGATTCTTCCCGATATCTATTACCGGATGATAGGAGAGATTAATAGGATCAAATTCCAAACGGGTGTTTGTCTGATTATCATATCGGTTTACTGATGAAATAGCGGTTGAAGTGTCTCCATGGCATTTAAAACATATTTCATATTCATAGGATGCTGAACTAATACCTGAACCATATCTGGTCACACCACTTACTTTGGTTAATTTTCCTGATACCTGGGGTGGCTGGGCTGGTGATATGCTGTTCGCTACATGGGGATTATGACAGTCAACACATTCCACATGGCCGCTGAGAAAAGTAGGGCTTTCAGTCGTATCATGGACATTGGTAGTGTCAGCAACGCGATGGGCAGAAAATTTATTCATTGTTGCTTTGATGTTCATCCAAGCAACATTGCCGTTATGGCAGGGATAGCAGTTTTCTTCTTCCTTTTGATAATTCATTAGCCGAATTTTTCCCTGGGCATTATGTGGTGTGTGGCAATTCTGGCAGCCGTTTTCAGCCACCGTATGCCGTTGGTTGGCCGGCTGTAATCTGTCATTTAACGGCCAGGGGTTTGGTGAACCAAAATTCCAGGTTTTGTTTGATGTGCTGTGGGAGGAATTTCCCCAATCATCTAACAAGTGACATTTAACACAGAGGCCTGAATAGGAATTATCTACTGCCATAAACATCCCGAAACTATCATCATGGGGATCATGACATGTTGAGCAGTGAATAATTCCACCTTCATAGGTCAACAGCTCCGGAGGTGGAGATGGCCTTAATTCCGAATTAGGTAATGAATCATGGTAAGGGAATGAGACAGGATGGTCATCTGAAATATCTGTGCCAAGGAGCGATGCTCTGCCGGTCAATTCCTGGGTCAATTGTATATTTTCACCTCCTAGTACATTGCCAAGAGCTATTGTTCCGTCATGACAACTAAGGCATAGTCTGGTAGGACCTGTCGGCTGCGGAATTGTGGCTGTTAATGTACTGCTCTGATATGTGTTATAGTTTGTCGGTTCCAAATCCCTGTTCCACAGAGGAGTACTTGGTGTCGCATTATGCGGTGTGTGACAGAAAACACAAACTCGGGTTTCAGTTAATGCCTTTATTGGACCTGGCCCGCTGACAGAGAGATTATGCTTTGTGTTGATAATTCCAGTATTGGCAGCTAATGTAGAAGGTACTGCATAAATTGCAAGGAAGAAGATTGTAACTCCAAAAAATATATGCTTCATCGTATACCTCCGCCTTCAAGGCCCTCGGATAATTGAAACAATTGGATTCTTTTGTTATAGGTGTCACAGACATACAGGTTGTCATTATGATCGATAAAAACTCCTGAAGGCAGCCAGAATTCTCCCGGTCCGGTTCCTTTGGTGCCTACAGCTAACAGAAAATTTCCTTGTTCGTTAAATAGTTGAACCGTATCAAACAGGGTATCAACAACATATATAGCCCCCCACCTGTCACCGACAATTCCTTTTGGCATGGCAAAATCTCCTGAACCATCACCGTGATGTCCGAATGCAGTTAAAAATTTGCCTTGCGGGTCAAAGAGCTGTATTCTGAAATTCATGGCATCATTGACCAATATGTTTCCTGAAACATCAGTAGCTAGATGTGTGGGGAAATTAAACTCTCCTCCGCCTTTCCCTCTGTTACCAAAACTTTTTTGATATTCTCCATTTTCATTGTATATATGAATTTGATTCAAACCGGTATCAGCAATAAAAAGCTTGGAATCGATTTGCTGATAGGTAACTCCCGTCGGTCTTCCAAAAGGTGTATTGGTTGGCTTCCCAAAAGAGTCTTCTCCAAAATATTCAATCTTCTTTCTATAATCGCCGTTTGTATCATATATGTAAATTGCCTTGTGGTGGGAATCTGAAATATAGAGCTGCAACATATCATTAAAGACTACACTTACGGGAGATTTGAGTTTTTTTTTGTCCGCTTCTTTGATTAATAGATATTTTTTGTCCGCTGGAATATAAAAATGCACTCCCTCTTTCCCCATATCTGCAATAGCCATGCGTTCATCATGTCCAACTGCGATTGCTACCGGCAAAGATAGGTCTCCCCCAGGTTTTTTTCCTGTTATTATATTGGCAAGAGATTTTCTTTCCTGGTGGAATCCATTCAGCTGGCCAAGGTATTCCACCTTAGTTGGATTTGGAGCAGGAGGCCAGAGTATATCGGATTGTTTTTCGGTAAGAACCACCCAGTTTGCCTGAGTACAACCATAAAGTAATAAGGAAAAAAAGAAAGATGTAAGAATCGGCGAAAACCTAGACATTGAATCCCTCGTAAATTCGTTATGTTATTGTACTGTAAAATCAAAAATTTCTATCTTCGCACCTTCTCTTAAGCCGGCCATCCATTCTCGAACCAATTGCGTTCGAAGTTCTTTCTTTACAGAATTCTCCAAGCTTGGCAGTACTTCTTCCATAGTCTTTTCGACTCTGGGTCGGTATCCGGTCAATTTGATTATATGCATGGTGCCATCAGCTACCAACACATTAGACAATTCGTGCTCCTTGAGCTTTTTTGCGGCCTGATAGAGGCTGGGGGTTTTTTCCTGATTAATTTTGATGTCTTTATCCACATAAAAGGTACCATCAGGAACAAGCTGAGCAGGATCATTATTTAATTCATTTTTCAGTTTCTCAAGGATTAACTCACCCTTTCTCAAAGAGTCGGGATTCTTTGGGTCGAGGAAAAAGACAATATCAGTTATTTGAACCAGTTCTTTCTGAACAAAATTTTCTTTTGACCTCTCATACAGTTCTTTAATATCCTGCTGTGTTACATTGACTTTGGAATACACTTCTTTTTCAAATGCCTTCTGGACAACAAGAAACCTTTCTGTTTCTTTTAGTATGTCTTCTTTTGTCAATTTTTCACGTTGCATGTACTGCACAAAACGGTCCTTGCCGCCAAAGAATTTTTTCTTCTCTAATTTGCTTAGCTAGGCCCGGAGTGGTTTTTTGGCGGCCGTATTTTTTCATTTTCATTTGCCGCATTTTTCGGTTAAGCATATCCAGGTTGATTTCAACATCGTTTACTTTAGCTGCGATAATATCTGCCGCCGCCGCATGAGCTTTTTTTGATTGGGGAGAAGAGAGATTTTCCTGAGTTTTTTGGAATGCACTAACGCTAGCAGCGAGTACCAGAGTTACAAGAATTGATAGAATCGGGATCATTTTTAATGGGATTATTTTCATCTTTTTTCCTTAGACCGATTTAAAGTTTCGGGTATCCGGTTCAGGTTATGGTTAATAATAGCAATCAAAGGCTGCGTTTAGAAAAAACGTCTTATCTAATATCAATGCGGCATTAATCTTTTTTAAATTAGTCGAGTAATATTATAAATTATGCAAAGTTAATGTCATATATCTTCCTTCCTGCTACAGCTAAAACAGCTCTCTTTTGACATTTAGGTGAACAGACGAATCTGTGGTTTCATCAGAGTCGAATACACTGCTTCCGCTACTATTGGTATATTTGGCTCTTAAGCTAATCTTTGTACGACCAATATCCCAGGTGAGAAGGGAATTCCCAGAATAGTATTCGCGAATCGATGTTGCATCTATATATTGATAAATACCATATAGTGAGAATTGAATATTTGATGAAGGCAGTGTCGTTGACAAGCCAAGGTTTGCAGAATAAATTTCTTCTGTTTCTTCTTCTTCAAAATCTATAAAAAAACCTTGGTTTGTGTCAAATTGAAACTCGGGCTGATCTCTTCCACCGCGGCGTTTAATATACCTGCCACCAAAATTTAAGAATAGATTGCGTTCTATAATAGATTTCGTTAGATCAAATTCAGCAGAGAATGTGCTTGTGGATCGTTCACCTCTATCAACATTGTCTCTTGTTTCTTTCAGAAAGTAGGATTTTCTGGCTAATAGAAGGATATTTGCGGTCATGGATTTTGATAGCAGGAAGTCTCTATCGTAGCCGGCAAAAATTGCCAGTATATCTATAGATCTAGTATCTGATCTAGTCTGGCTGTATTCCGAACCGACATGGAATGGAGACTCTTCCAGGGTTATAGCGAAAGAATCCAACGTAACTTTTGGTGGAAGAGTGCCTCTTGTATAAACTCCTTCCTTAAGTTTCTGCCTAGTAGTTCTAAATAGATAGGAGGTATTTAGAAAGCCATTAAACAGGGTAAGATCGAGCGTATATTCGTAGGTGTTGGCTTGTAGTTTATAGTTGCCGGGCAGCAAGAAAAAGGAGACCCGGTACCTGGCGTCATCATCAGCAAAAGGCAGAAATAGTGATATGTCTCTAGCAACCCTGAATGAAACAGGATCATTTCTTCTGACTATATCATAATCCAATCCTTCGGTGAGTGGGAATGTATTATTGGTAATAATGTCAATGACTTCAATATTGATTGTGTCAGGATCAACATTATTAACATCCAAGGGGATGATTGTGCCTGTAACAGAATTGAATGGTAAGTCAGTCTCTCCTGGTAATTGTGTGGTCTTAACTTGGTTATCTCTATCATCCTGCCGAGCAAGTAAACCCATTTCCAGCAGACCGTCTGGTATCTTTTTTGTGTAATCCGTACTTATTCTATATTTAAGGACTTTGTTCTCACTACTTGATGAGTCGTTATTATGGTAGCTGGTATGGAATCTGCTATAAAGACTTTTGTATAAGCGATGTTTCAGATCAAGGGAATAGAGTTCGTTATCAGAGGAGTTGTTGGTCGCACTGAGGCCGGTTGGGTTGGTTGTATCAGTAGTGAAACTATTCTTAATTAAAGAAATGTCTGATTCAATATTCTTTGGCAGTTCAAAAGATATAATTTCTCTTACAGTCCAACGTGTCCGTTCAGTGAAATCCTGCTCCTCATCATCAATTATAAAGCGGAAACGATGCTTGAATTTTTCTTTCTTGATGTGATTATTGATGAAAAACTGATTCCTGTAAATTTTTTCATCTTCGTTTGTTGTTGTATCGGAAAAATTGTAACCACTATCAATGAAGAAACTCTTATGAAAATAACCCAGGAGTGCCCGATAGGTGTTTGTAGCATAATTATTGTTGCCACCTCTGATATCAGTCCGTTCATAACTTAATTGGCTGGTCCATGGTCTTGTTTCATAGTTGAAAAGAGCACCTGATTCGTATTGTCGTCTATCGATACTGGTAATAAAACCTGAAGAAAGATCGGGCAAAATCTGTCTGGTGTATAGTGAAAGATTGTAGGGATGGGTTGGGAGAATCCTGGCTATAATATCATAGGCTTCCACAAAAGAGTCGTCGCTGGTTTTTTCGTTTTGAGAATCAATAGTACTCTGTTGCGCCCCACCGGTTCCTTCGATCCTAAATGTTACAAGCTTTGGATGATAGAAGTAGCCTATTGCTCCCAGGGTGAGTACTTCTCTTGCATCTGTTTTTGAGGTTGTTTGGCTTGTATTTGCAGTTTCAATTTTTTTGTTTCTGTAATCGACTTTTATTTCTGCATAACCATAATAGTCAGCCACTTTGGGTCGAAAAGTCAATTTTGCAGCCTGGGAAGAAAGGAAAGTAAAAAAAATAAAGAATGGTATTATGAATGTTATGGAAAAAAAATAAAGCATATTCTCTTATGGTGCCTATTTGAAAGTCACTATGACAATTATTAAAACATGGAGAAGTGACTTTTTATCCTGCGGAATTCTGTTTGCAATCACCCTACAAGGAGTCGATTTGATCAAACATTCGTTGTTCGGCACCTTTGCATCCCCCGAGAAGGCCGACCATACCAAGATTGAAGTATAGAAGATGATGGGCAGCCTGTTTTTTGTTTATCATTTGTCGGAAGCTTAACCGATTGGCAAAAGAAATGTTATAGTATTCTTTTTATTAGAGATACCTGTTAATTCGTCTCTTCTTCGGATTCCTTTAATTCTTTTTCCTGATCTTTTAATAATTCTTCGTCGGTTTTATATTGCCTACCTTTTTCCTTGCCAAAACCGTAAACGTTTACCGGTGGCAGTTCGCCAAAGGTTTGGCTCGTGACTATAACCAGATATTCTATTTCAAAATTTGGATCAGCATATTTTTTAAAATATTCTACATTATCATAGTCTATGGTAACATCGGCAGGTAGTGTAAGGCTACCAGGAGTTTTTCCAGGTCCTCCTAAAACAAGCAATAAGCGATCATTCTTATGAAAGATTTGGACATTACTGAACGCTGCATCCACAGCATACACTCTTCCCTCTCTGTCTATAGCAATGCCACGAGGCCTGGAAAATTGCCCCGGATTCCGGCCGGACTGGCCGATTTTTCCAAGATAATGACCATCTCGGTCATATTTGATTATCTGCATTCTACCGGCATCCATTACATAGAGTGTGCCTTCCTTATTGAATGCGATATTGGTCGGCAGACCCAGACGTTCATGAGGTTCCCCTTTCCTGCCAATTGAGTCGATTTGGGTGCCGCTTTTAATATCAAAGACCTTGATTTCTCTATTTTCTCGATCGGCAACATATAATAGGTCTTCAAATACATGGGCATCCACCGGTTTCCATTTCTTGATTGAACCGAAGGCCTTTACATAAAAATCGTTTTTGTCATATCCTACGACCTGGCCTCTGACCGGGTCTGCCACGTATTTATTGCCGTCTTTATCTATATCTATATTTATCGGTTGTAGAAGCTTGCCTAATCCCTTTGCCCCTTCCATCCTTCGGAATTGTTTATTCTTCAGATCAAACAACATTACAGATTCATTAGTGTCGGCAACATATATTGACCCGTCGTAGACCTCTACACCGTAAGGTTTGTCGATTCTTCGCCCGACCTTTTTTGCCCCAGTGACAAAACTGTCAAAGGCGGTTATTTCTTTTTCTATATCGTAAGACCCGGTAAAACTTCTCAAAAATTGCAACCTGGGAAGTTCCGGCGGTTCGGGATAGAAGACAGTTTCTTGCTGTTCAGTGGGTGGTTCAATTGTGGCACAACCAGAAATTACTAACAGAATCGAACAGATAAGTATCCATGCGAATTTAATAAAAAGTGCTGTGATGTTGTTCATTGTCTGTTTCCATATTAACTGAATTGGATGATAAATGTTTCAGGTGAATGTGCCGAGTATAAGATGAACTCTATGCAGGTTTAATGCCAAAAAACATTCTTATTGATTAGAAGAGTCGCCTCTACAAATAAATATAGAATAACAACAAGTAAGCCAATAGCCTCTTCTGGTACTATTTTTTTGGTTAAGGATTATCGTGTTATGATGATAATTTTTTGAAAACACCCTAACGATTACTCTCTTGTATTAAGAAAATTTGTAACTGGAACATCCTGATTGATTGGCAATCATACTGTAAAATAAAACGATTTGCAAAGTCTTAAAGGTTCTGTTTTTGTATATGCATTGTAGTTTTATGTCCTGCCAATTAGCAAGACAATGAATGCTTATTCAGTGTTCTGGCGTCCAGACTGGTTTCAACTATCTTGTATGATTTATAGTATTTTTAAAGGAACCATTTCTCTAGGAAACTAAATGCAAAAAGCTGGTTTGCAATCACAATCCGATTATATCTCACAAATCGTATAATTTCTAAAGGGTATGTGATTTTCTGTAACTCGGGATTGTAAATTAAACAATTTTATGTCACGATGGCAATGAATTATCATTCAGCAATTCGGATACTAATACTCAAGGGGGAACTTCTTTATAATTTTCTATTCTATTTCAAAGCTCCTCGATAACGCGAGTTGTGAAATAGTGGGGTGATTTGGCATTCAAATATGGGTTATATCCCCCCAAAGAAATTGAATAGCTTGGTTCTTCTGGTGAGGGTTTTTTTTTATAACTTGTTGAAATTATTTATTTTGTTGTTTGTGCTCTCGGCTTGGCATGGTATATGCTAAATGTAGGGCAAGATGTGAGTAAAACAAATGTTACACTGGGGAACAGACAAAAGAAAGAAGTAAAAAAGGAAAAAGAAAGTAAAAAAGGAGAACAAAGATGAAAAAGCTACTAGTAACGAGTATTGCAATTGGTGTTGGAGCTTTGCTATTATCCTCCGGTTCAGCTAGCGCTTCGACAAACGGTGGTGGTATTGTGGGCACGCTGCATGATCTGTCTTCAACAGGCGCAGCTAATGCCTTTGGTGTGGGGACCACGCTTGATCCGCAGGACAGGATCTGTATTTACTGTCACGCCCCGCATAACACTGTAATGCCTTCAGGAGCGGCAGGTGAGTATCTGCCTCTGTGGAACCGCGCCACGATTCCTACTACTGCTACATTCAGTATGTATGACAATGGCGACGGTGATCCTGCCGACGTAAGCCATATGCTGAATGCGGATCTTACCGGCGCGGACGTTGCCTATGTTTCCAAGCTCTGCTTGAGCTGTCATGATGGTTCCCTGGCCCTCAATGCTTATGGTACACCTGCTCAGGGTGCCTCCGCCGCTACGGGTTCTCCCGCAGTATTTATGCCGGCTGGCCGCTACACCATCGGTGCGGTGACCGCGGGTGATCGTGACCTCTCCAACCATCATCCGATCGGCTTCAACTATCTTGAAGTAGCTGCTCTTGACGATGAGATCGCAGCTGCAACTGATCCAATCGGTGTTTACGCCATTGGCGACCTGCTGTATGGCGATAAGATGGAATGTATCACCTGTCACGATGTTCATAACACCAAGAATACCGGCGACAAATTCGTATGGGAAAGCAACAACCAAAGTGCATTCTGTTGTGCTTGCCATCTCAAGTGTGAATAATTTATCCACTTGATCTGAATTGACAAAAAAGGGTCGTCCCACAAGGGATGGCCCTTTTTTGTATTGAAGAGCGAAGATTGAATGAAATGGTATAAAGCTGAAAGGGAGCGCTTGCTGGTTTCCGACAGTTGTTTTTGTGATTGCTAGAGCAATTAGATCCCAATTAGATCCCTTGATAACCGTTGAAGGTTCCAAGTTTACCACCCAAGCACCCTGCAAAGATGAGCATAAAGAGGAGTTTTAAAAAAGCAAGGGCTACTTATTAAAACAATCCCTGAACTATTAAACTCGGAACCACTGAATGCTCCCTGTTTGCGGGACTTTAATTTTTTAAACCTTCCTGTATTTGAGTAAATTGATTATTTTGTGGGTGAAATAACCGAACTGTGCGACTTTTATTCAAAAAGTACAATTCTAGGATGAATATGGATAATGACACGAGTTTGGAAAATGGAAGATTGTTTTTTGCCGATGTTATAAGAGCGGCGGCAATTCTTCTGGTGCTTCTTTTTCACTCGACAAATTTTTATATTGATCTGTTCAAAATGGACCAAGGCGGCTGGTTAATTGCTAATGCGGCCCGCTCCTTATCCTATTCCTGTGTGCCATTGTTTTTCATGCTCAGTGGTCTGCTGCTACTAAATCCTGAAAAAAGTGAGTCAATAGCTGTCTTTTTCAGCAAGCGGTTTGTCCGAGTTCTGGTCCCTTTCCTGTTCTGGGCGAGTGTTGGGCTTGCATATCTGATGTATATTGAGGGTAATATCTTTTCCGGATTTAAAATTCTGCAGATGGCCCTTAATGGCCCGGTGTTCGACCACTTATGGTTTGTATATATCTTGTTAGGCCTTTATTTTGCCACCCCTGTTCTGCGGGTTTACGCCCGTCATGCAGATAAAGCCAATTTGGTCTATTTCCTGATCGTGTGGTTTGTCGGAGTTGGTGTCCTCCCGCTGCTGGATGTTTATCATTTGAAGGTAGGGATCAAACTTCTCGTGGATACTTCATTCATTGGCTATTTTATTGCTGGTTATTATTTGAAAAATATTCGTTTAAATTCCCTACAGATTTGGATTGCATTATTCCTTTTTTCAGCCGCTTTCGGCTTTACTGTGTATATGACTTATTTTTTAACAGCAAAGGCGGGAGGAAACCTGAATCAGTTTTATTGGCAGAACACAAGGCCTAATGTTATCATCATGGCTTTTTCAGTGTTCCTGATTCTGCGCTCTTTGCCTTATGAGCATTATTTCCGGCGATTTTTGTTTCTAAAGAGGATGATAAACTACACGGCTCAGATCAGTTATGGATTATATCTCGTGCATTATTATCTCATAGTTGCTCTTTTCAGAGGGGATTTTGGATTTAAAATTCAAACCTTAGGAGGGAGCTTCCTGCATCCAGCAATAGGAATTTCACTGACATTTCTTATCACGACTGTTCTCTCTTTTGCGTTAGTTGGTATCTTGAGAAGGGTGCCTGTGGTGAGGGCAGTTGTTGGATGAAAAAACAGGGGTCAGAATTCTGGTTCCTCTTTCCTCTCCATTACTTCTATCCAATAAGGCGAGCGGGGAGGCCATGGAATATTATCCGGCTGCCAATGATACAGGGTGGTGTCACCGAATATGTCTATGAGGCCGACACGTGTGTAATGTTCGGCACCATATTTTTTATACCAATCAAAGAGCAGAGTGGGTGAATTTTCAGTCTGCAGCCAAGAGTATTTAATCCGCACAAAAATAAGGAATTTGGGGCTGATCTCCTCCACCTCTCTGATCATTTCCTGCTGCATCTCTGCTGCAAATGCATGGTCTTCCATAAGGGCGTACATGTATATATAGCCGGTTGCCGAGCGTCTTTGAGAGTAAAAGTAGATCTGAGGTTCCGAACCGATAACCGCAATCCGGTCGTCAACTTTTGAATGCTCCCGGATGTATCGACTGATTTCCAGAGACTCAGGAAATGGATTGGGCCAGTATGTTACCCGGGAGGCCTGAACAGGAGATAGTTGGAATAAAAAGGTGCGCTGCTGATAGACAGTAGCAGCCAGGAAGATGGTTATCATGGCTAATGGCAGACCATTACGTACAAACCGATTGTAATTCTTTAACAGAGTATCGGTGATGGTGCTGGTTGCAATGCCGGCAAGCATCGCTGCTACAGGCAGCGTGAAAATAAAATAATGGGGCCGGAAGTAAAACCCTGGACATGTCGCCAGAAAGGAGAACGTGGCAAAAAGCAGAAGAAAAGGCGCCTGTTTTCTGAGGGTACTGTCCCAGAAAATGGCGGGAATTCCCAGGACTGCAAGGACCCAGATCAACGGCGCTGCACCGGTAATTGCTATGACCTGGTTTTTTAACTGGACAAAGGCGGCACCATAAGAAACCAGGGTGGTATAGGCCCTGGCATAGTCAACGGTCCAGAACCAGAAATTAGTGAATACTCCTGCCTGCCATAAAATAAGACACGTAAGACCATACGGCAGCAATGCTCCAAGGAGAAAAAAAACGCACTTTTGCGTTAAATGACCCATTTTAGCCGTGTCTGATCGCCAATGATAGAACAGGATATAAAAAACGCCCATGGCGATAAATACGGCGCCATGTTGCTTTATGATAAATCCAATGCCAAGCAGAACTCCGCTGCCAAGAAGAAGCCAGGGAAGATTTTTTTTCACTCCCTTGTCAAGCAGCAAAAGTCCACCGATTGCCGGCAAAACCACGAAGTGCTCTGCATTGGCAAATACTCCCTGTACTGCCTGACCAACTGAAAGAGCAGAAAAGAATGCCGCCGCTGCCACACCTGCCAACGGTCCGGCTATCCGTTTAGTCAGGAAGAATAGCAGGGTTATAGTGGATATGTTGATAAACAGCAGGCCGAGATGAATTGCCTTGTCGGTTTGGCCGAAGATTTTTAAGATACCAGCATATGCTGCATAGATACCGGGCAGTTTCATATTATAGAGCCCTTGATACGGTGGAATGCCCTGAAGAATCAGCTGACCTCCATAGGCATATTCACCCTCATCCCTTTCAAGCGGAACATTTAGCAGATTAAAGCGTAACACAATGGTCAGCAAGACGATGACCAGCAGTATCCACAATGTTGCCTGACGGGAAAGCTGATAATTATTTTGGTTTTGCATTTCAGGTATATAAAAAGTGTTTATTAAATTTATTTGTCTGGACCGCTGTAGCAGTTCAAATTCTCATTTTGCCTTGCTTTCAAGTTCTTCGAGGCTGGTTTTAGCCAGACGGGTGTAAGCCCCGTTTGGTTTCAGTTTGATATATACCTTGAAATGGGATCTCGCTTTGCTTTTTTCCCCCAGTGCTTTGTATATAGTAGCAAGCATGTAATGGGCATTGGCCTGCTTGTCGTCAAGTTCTATTGCCCGATTGAAGTTCATTACTGCTTGGTTGATATTTCGTACTTTAAAAAACGCAAGTCCAAGATATTTGTATATTTCGGGGTTGCGAGGATTATATTCAGCGGCTTGTTGGAGATAATCAACAGCTTTATAATATTGTTTAGCAAAATAGGCGGAAACTCCCTCATAGAGCAGGCTGTTGCCGATATCTTTTTTCTTTATAACCTCGAATTTTTTTTTGGAATTTTCCGCCTCCGTTTGCATACCAAGAGCCTGATAAGAAGAGATCAGCCCGGGATAAATAAGAGAAAGCTCCTCGTTTTTTTTCAAGGCTTTATGAAAGTAATTAAGGGCAGTTTTAGGATTGTTTTGCTGAAGGTGGAGATCTCCCACTTGCGAAAAAAGTTCCGAGGTCTCAATAAAGGTCAGGGCTTTCTTTAATTCTTGAAGGGCTTTGTTCTTATTTCCTGTTGCCATATGACTTTCAGCTCGGACAGTGTGGGAGAAAAACAATGCATCATACATCCAGACCGGATGCACATTGGACAAAATAGTAATCGCCTCATTATAATTGCCAAGTAAGTTATATAACAGGCCGAGTAGAATTTTTGCCCGAGATGAATCGGTTTCTCTTACCGCCCGTTCAAGCTCTTGGCGTAATAATTCCTTATTGTCGCTGCTTTGTATGTGATTAAGAAAAAAGGACAGATTGGTGTCGGGCCTTATATGGTGGTACTCATCTTCCTTGATAACATCTTCATATTTTTCGCCGCGTTTGAGATAGAGGAGGACGGTATCGTCCCAATATACCAAGGCCCAGTCGGGATTATTGAATGACACATTCACCGTTTTATTAAGATTTGCGGAAAAATTGGAGCCAAGCGGATAGCCGATCAGGATAGATTCGAAGCCAAATTCCATGCTCAACTCGTCAAGAATTGCTGGTGTCGATTTGAATTTTGCTGTTTTTTCCATGAGTTCAATGGGCAGAACGCCTCTACCGTCAATGAATACAGTTCTCTCTGGATAGCTTTTCCAAATAATATACTGCCCAAGATGGAATTGATTGAAGATCCTGCCGGATATTTTTTTCTTGCTCATATATTCGACAGCCTTTTTCGGCATCAGTGAATAATCAAATCCAGTGCCAAATTTGTTTCGTTTCAGGCCGGAAGGTTCTGTGAGTGTTAAAGTATAATAGATACAACCGACAGAAATACAGAGCGCTGCTATGGTAATAGCCTTTGAATTAAAAATATTGTCATATTTTTTTGTGCTCATAAATGAAGAAAGATTCCG
>CAMYJP010000051.1 GCA_947258675.1 uncultured Desulfobulbaceae bacterium
TCTTATCTTTCATCTATAATTGAATTATAAAATGAAGGGATCATCCTACTCTAATAACGAATAGCAAATAACCATTAACGCCGAATTGAGCTTTTTCGCTCATTTAGGGTCTTACTTTGCGGCGCTATACCGCCCCAACTAATTCATTTTTACCTGCAACCCTTCACCCTTGAACCGAAAGCGTTGATATGAGCCCATAGAACCATTTTCAGATGCATGGATAATGCGCATGGCAATGTAATCGGCCGCATTTTGCATCAGTACACGGTTTTGCGGATCGGCCAGTTTCCAAGTGCCGTCCTGATAAAATTCCCCCCAGTTGTGATAATCCCTTGCCTTTAAAACGCCGCTTTGCGGGCAAACAAAACCGCCAATGGGGCGTGCGGCGATTCCGTTGGCACGGCACAGGGCGACAAAAAGATCCGCATATTCAGTGCAGTCACCCTTTTTATGCTCAAGTGCAAAAAGGGCTCCGCGATCTTGGCCGGCATAACCGCTATATCGCACATTACCTGCCACCCAGCGAAAGACTTTTTCTATGGTTTTAGATGAGTCGGGTGCATGCAGTTTGATCGCTACTCTAGTTATGGCGGGATGATCCGACTCGATATATTTTTGCGGATTCAGATCCCGGGGCCATGGGCCCGACGGTATTGGATTGGCTGCAGCAGAGACAAGCAGGTTGGCTTTTATTGTAACAACACGGGTGGCGTATGGTGCCAGATTCTCAAATGTAAAATGAAGCACTTGATTGTCGCTTGCATCGATGAGCAATTTATAGGGATAGTTTGATTGTAATCTAAGGCATCGCTGACTGGACGTTTGTTTAACCGGCGCAAAAGCCCACAGCTCGGCTTGCTGAATTACCTGATGAGATCTGTTTTGCAGCGTAAAACTGTATTGAATTTGCCTGGGGATCGAATACCCGTGACCCTCTGAACAGCGTAAAACTGTATTGAATTTGCCTGGGGATCGAATACCCGTGACCCTCTGAATGTGAGGCATTTTGTTTATCCGAATGCATCGTAATTATCGAGGCAGCAGCAAGACAAAGAACCGTCGCAACAATCACGATTAAAGAATTTTTCCATACGTTAATAATTTTTACAGTCCTTAATTCCGTAAATACTTTTCTCAATATTTGAAATGAACCTCCGATCCGTTATTTGATATAACCACACGAACATGTGCTGTTGTTCAATCCGATAATAGTATCGAACCTTCTCCGTATTGAAACAGTAGACTGTCTCCATCAGCAATAATCGTGCACAAAACCCATCCGATGACATAATTCTTCTATAGTGAAAATAATACAGACGCTTAGAGTAATGCCAGAAAAGCAGTAATCTAAGATGATGTGAAAAGATTGTCTAGAAATGCTGAAATATAGTTCACAAGTGATTCGGAAGAAAAGTCTTTAATCTTAAACTGGAGATTCAAACAGATAAAAAAAAGGGGGGAGGGGGGTGAATCCGGGATGGGGAATGCGGGATAGGGGATTTAAGGGAGTTGGGACTCAACCTTAAGGTTGAATAAACAACAGGACGTGGCACAGCAAAAAGAAAATGATATCGCGCCTTTCTACGATACCTGGGCGGTTTCGTCGATGTCACTAAAGATGACATCCACAACCAGGAAATCGCCCTGTGGTTTACCCTGAAAACAATGCCGAAAGCCCGCCGCCGGTGAAGCTACAGCACCACCAACTTTTGAAAAATTTAGGTTTATTGGAATCAAGTAAGCAAACAAAATCGTAAAAGTTAAGCCAACTGTAGAGAATTTTAAAGTAAAATATATCGTTTTATTCACTATTCAAGCTTTGACCCTAAAGCGCATGCTGGGATCCGCGCGGGGGGTGCCGGGTGACCGGCATTCCTACCGCGATGAAAGCGCCGGTTCTTGTATCCTCCTGGCGGCGTATTTTCTCTCTCCTACCACCAAATAATAATGAGCGAATATTAAAACCGCTTTTAGCCCGTCGATCTTTTCCCGATCGGGCATCGATATCAAATGTAGTCTGGTCAGTCATTTCCATATCAATCTGATCCCAAATTCGAACCGCAGTAAATTAAAAAATTAAAGGCAGAGCCTATGATAGCCTGCCTTTAATCCAGAACCTTCCAAAATGCCGTTATTTTCCCCAGTTAGTGCTGTGTTTGTTTGGCATAGCCATAATAAATGAAATTACACAGACGGATAGAAAAGATGCACGCACATCCGAGAAGCACTATTTAATGCCGCCTCAAACCTCGTTTTATTAAACTTAACTCTTCGAGCCCTTTGATTATCACAGAGTTTTTCTATGGATGTTGAAGTTGGGCAGCATTTTTTACTTCCTATTTTCCCTAAAACTATAGCAATAATAAGGCCAAATTAAATTATTGGGATTGACCTGAACAAAATCAGGGGGTTATTTTACCGGGAAGATGAGCAACTGTCGGGCTTTATGAAAACAACTCTATAAAATTGAGCAAACTATTACATAAATTTAAATAATAATAACCCGAAAAGGAATACATCACATTAAGATAAAATTGCTGAGAATTTGCAGTTTTAAAGAATCGATTATTAATAATTGTTAAATAAGCTTTTGGAAACGCACAAGATGTTTTATATGGTTTGAAAAGTCTTTCTGCCTCGACTTCTGCCCTATATGAACCTGCCATGAATTGGCACGGACAATGCGTAATAAATGATTAGGGTATTTTGCCTCGGGGTTGCCTAAAGCGCTTTGGCGAAGCATTTTACAAGAGGAGCAATTCTAAACAACTTGCCTCCAGAAATATTTTAATTACATCCCCAGAAAGGATATTCTAAAAGTTTTTAATGTTGTTCCCGGAAAGAACAGTCGTTGAAAGTTTCTGGAGTGAAGTCTTCAATCTCTACACCGAAGATTCAAGACCAATGATAGGGGGTGGTGGCCCCGTTGCATAATATGTTTAGGAGTTCAGGAAGGATCGGTGATAGTGTGGCAATGAGATGAATTGAAAAACTGTATGCCTAAAAGCAGGGGGTGAATCTTAAATATGGATTCACCCCCCCCTGAATTAAGATAAAAGTCGAATATAAAAAAATTCAAACGGTTAAAGACTTATAGTAAATAGCAGTTATCCCTTCCCACAAGAGTAGAAAAGCCCACCATTGCGACCCTGCCTGTGAGAGAAAGCAGCTGCTATCCAAACGGATTCATCATCTGTTTGTTAACTTAACTTAATCCATCCCTAAAAATGCTCGTCCTAAAAAGACGGCCATCTGGTCGCGTTTGACAGTGTTATTCGGGCAGTAGTTGCCGCCACCGCATCCATTTGTGATCCCCAGTTCAGACAAGCGTTTGATATATTTGCAGAAAAAAGATGCAGGCGAAACATCCGAAAAGGGCGAACCCGTGTCACAATAGTTGGCGGGCGGTTCTCCCTCAACAGCCCTGACTAAAAAGGCGGCCATCTGGTCGCGGGTGACAGTGGTTTTCGGGCAGTAGTTGCCGCCTCCGCATCCCTGTGTGATCCCCAGTTCAGACAAGCGTTTGATATATTTACAGAACACAGACGAAGAGGATACATCCGAAAAGGGTGAGCCCGTTCCACAATAGTTGGCGGGCGGCTCTCCTTCAACAGCCCTGACGATAAACGCCGCCATCTGCTCACGGGTAACATCGTTTTTCGGACAGTACATCAACGGGTTCTGGGAACAGCCATTGGTGATTCCGGCATCGAAGATGGCATAGATGTGATCTTCTGCCCAGTAGCCCTGAGGTACGTCCTCAAATCCAGTCTCCACCTGATAAATAGCTCCATCACTGGATGAATAATGAGCAAAATAGATCTCACCGTTTTCATCTTCCCCAAAAGTGCTGATTAAAAAGCTTGTGTCTAGTAATTCAGAGGTCGTCCATACACCTGAAACATCCTCAATACCCCCCCAGATGCGACCCGTGCAAAAATCCCCATAGAAGTAGATACCTTCGAGATCCTGATTTTCCTTGCCTCTATATCGGTAGCCTCCAGTGATTGAGCAACCAACGCTATGATTGTATTCTATTATGGGCAAAGTCAGCCCAGCACTATTGCATCCTGAAGAGGGATTGAAGCAGTGATTACCCTCCATAAGCCGCCACCCGTAATTCTCACCGCCTAGGCTACTTGCCGGCTGAAAGTTCACCTCTTCCCAACTTTCCTGCCCAACGTCAGCTAAAAATAGATCCCCGGTCAAGCGATCAAAACTAAAACGCCATGGATTGCGCAAACCTAGCGACCAAATCTCGTCGCGTGCTCCAAGGGTTCCAAGAAAAGGATTATCTGGTGGAATAACATAAGGGAAACCACCGTCGACATCGATCCGCAGTATCTTGCCCAATAACGTGTTCAGGTTCTGGGCGTTGTTTTGCGGGTCACCGCCGGAGCCGCCGTCACCCATCCCGATGTACAGGTAACCATCCTGCCCGAATTGCAGTTGACCCCCGTTGTGATTGCTGAACGGCTGATTGATCGTAAGCAGGAGGAGGGCTGAATTTGGATCAGCAATGTTAGGATTACCAGAGACGGAGTAGCGGGCGATGACTGTGTCTCCGTTAATGTTAGTGTAGCTTACGTAGAAAAAACCATTACTTGCGAAATTTGGATGGAAAGCCACACTAAGGAGCCCACGCTCACTGCCTGAAGAAACAAGAGAGGAGATGTCAAGAAAGGATGTAGAAAGCACTTGTGTGCCACCATAAATAATGATCCGACCATTTTGGAGAGCTATAAAAAGCCGGCCGGAGCCATCACCTGCGTTAGCGATGGCGATTGGATTTGATAGATCTGTAATAACAGGTTTGGCCACTATCGCAGGCGCAGCCCAGGACAATGCAGCACCGAGAAATACTAGCATCGTTGTCCAGACAAAAAAACTAATCGGATTAGTCCTGCGAGGACACCAAATATTTTGAGGGCCTATATTCTGGTCATTCATGAGATTCCTTTTAAAAATATAACAAAGTTTTTGATCCATACAGAAGTCGGGTAGATCAGTAGCTGCTAAGTGCTTCTAAATATGAATTTTATATCTATCTTAACGCTAGTGATTTTAAGCAAAATATAACTGTCCTTATTCCGACTGTCAATATCAGTGGTTCATTCGATATTCTTGACGCAGCAGGCATAGCCACATTATGAGTTTAGGAGGACGGTATTCTTGATCTATAATGAGGGCGTGACGTCATATGACGACAAGTTGTGATACAATTATGTAACCACAGAAATAGGTAAACCTGTAATAAGTAGATGATAGCACAAAAATTTTAACCCTCCAAAAATTTCAATTATCTTGCCAGAGTTCCAACTATCAGTTTTTATTCATTTTATGCAGATATAATCCGAATATCTCACGCTTTTTGTCAGATTGATATTTTGTCTTTCATAGCAGAAAGCAACACCCGCAATATTAGAAAGGCAGAGCCATTTCTGACCCTGCCTGTGAGAGAAAGAAAGCCCCGATCCAAACGGATTCGTCATATGTTGCTTAACTTAGTCCATACCTAAAAATGCCCGTCCTAAAAAGGCGGCCATTCCGGCTCTGGTTACATTGCGGTTCGGGCAGTAGATGCTGGGTCCGCATCCTTTTGTGATCCCCAGTTCAGACAAGCGTTTGATATACTTACAGGGCCAAGTATTGGAGGGTACATCCGAAAAAGGCGAACCGGTGTCACAATAGGCTGCGGGAGGTTCTCCCTCGACCGCCCTTATAATAAAGGCCGCCATTTCGGCTCTGGTTACAGGGTCGTCTGGGCAATAGATGCCGGGTCCGCATCCTTATGTGATCCCCAGTTCCAACAAGCGTTTGATATATTTACAGAAAAAGGATGCAGGCGATACATCCGCAAAGGGTGAACCCGTGTCACAATAGTTGACGGGCGGTTCTCCCTCAACCGCCCGGACGATAAGGGCGGCCATCTGTTCGCGGGTGACATCTCTTTTCGGGCAGTACATCAACGGGTTCTGCGAACAGCCCTTGGTGATTCCGGCCTCATAAATTTTGTATATGTGCTCTACTGCCCAATAGCCTGGCGGAATATCTCCAAAAATTGTAACTGGGAATAGTGCTACCTCAGCGTCAACATCTTGCGGTACCTCATGCGAAATATATCTTATTCCCCCTTTTTCATAATCAATTACTCTAAATTCTTTTACTGTCGCAGCATCGCCTACATAACCATCATTAACTCTTAGATAATAGGCTTTCCAATTCCAGTCTGGAAACGTATTATAAAGATCAGAAAAATCAAAGACAAAAGTCCCATCCGTTGGCGTGGTCGTTCCATCAAAAGCAAATTCTCCGCCCTGAAAGCTTATCGCTCCCGGACGCCAATAACTTTGAGGTTCGTCTTGATTTACCTTTGAAAGTCCCAGATTAATGACCATTTGATTTCGTTTAGAATGATTAACTGTAAATTTAGCAACAGCAGATGGTTCATATGATTCCTTAACCGCCAATAACATAGCCTCCTCGGGCCAAAATACCGGAAAACGATCTTCAGAAGGACCGCCATCAACCTTAGATACAGAGTTTAATGCATCGTAAGCTACCCAATAAAAGCCTTCATTGCCATAGAAGGCACCCCATGAATTGGCAAGAAGAAATGCTCCTTTTTCACCGCCATCAACGCTATTGTTTTGGTTTACGTCAATCCAAAGATTATCATTGTAACCAACTACAGTCATTGAGTGATAACCCGATGAGCCATTCTGCCAAAAACAAGCAGTTTCACCGACAAAATAATCATCAGCTAGTGTGGATGGGTCGTCTTTGATATCAGTATACTGCCAACTGTATATAAACGTTCCAACAATTGCCACATAACCGTTGATTAAAACCTGCTTAAACTGTTCAATTCCTGCAGCTGTGTCAAGGTGTAAATATTCCACAGGATTGGTTCTATACTGGATTGCCTTTTCCCATGCTTCTGTATTTAGGCACCACTCTCTGTAGTTTTTAGGGTCACTTGTAGAACCGACATAAGGAAATTCTTCCCAGGTAACGGCGCCATGTTTTTCTATAACTTTATATGTACTGTACCAAGATGTTCCGCCTGGATTTCCGCTATTTATAAAATTATAGGTCCATTTCGGTGAGAATTTTGTAGAATTTTCTTCGTTTTTGTTATTCCATCCTTCTTGTAAGCTGACCATATGAGTTAATTGGTAATAAGTTACCGAAAAGGGCGCACAGGATCCAAGGGAACCTTGACTTCGAATTGGGGGAAAGGCAGGCAATTTACTGTTATCTATATAGGGTAAATAACCTGGCAGTTGTTGGCTATTTAAATCAGATTCGGGCTCGATTTTATCTATATTATCCTCCCATATTAATTCTATCTCTTCTTTGTTAAGTTTTGGTAAATTCTCCTCCCGGCGTTTCTTGTTGATTCTGTCTATTGCAATTTCATTCGGACTAACTTTATCAATTTTTACCCATTCCTTTTCTATTAATTTCTTTTCTTCTTCTGTCGGCGGTAATAACCCGGTAGGGTACAAACCATAATCATCTCCTAAAACTGAATCAGGTAGAAAACCAATTATAAATGCTACCAAAAGGATTTTTAGAATTAGCCTATTATTAATTGTTCGGTAATTCATATTTAATCCCTCCTTACTTTTTTGTGTTTTAGCATGTTGGGAAAGAGTCTTAATTGAGATTAAAAAACCTCTATAGGGCATAAAACAACCCCAGAGGCTTTCGCATCGGCATTTTCTGCAAACCCTTTGTCATGGCTTTCTCCACGAATGTTAAGGGTTAAAAGTTACTGATTTTGAATGTAGCTAGAGTTAGGTGAATTTCTATTCGGGGTGAGACTCAACTCAGAATAAGATTCCGAATGAGATCAATAGTCGAAGGAGAGGACGCACAGCGTTGCACTTCCGGGCCACGAGATGGTTGGTTAATAATCTTTCTAAATACCTACACGAAGTCGTTGTCAAGAAGTTAAAAAAAAGCAGGGCAGCATTCAACCCTGCCTGTTAGAGAAAAACCAGCGCCCACCTACAGACCCAACATCCTTGCTAAAAAAGCTGCCATCTGCGCACGGGTCACATGCTTTTCGGGACAGTACAACAACGGATTCTGATTGCATCCCTTGGTTATTCCTTCCTTGTAAAGCTGCTCAATCCAGGCTGCGGCCCAGTAATTGACCCATACGTCTCCAAAAATACCTGTTGCAGGCGGTGGTTGGTATTTTCCCCCATGCTTGGCTCTTAAAAGAAAAATCGCCATGGTGGTGCGGGTTACAGGATATTTGGGACAATAATAGATCACAGGAGCTTGCGGATCATGGGGATCTACTTTACACCCTTTGGTGAGGCCATCTTTGAAAAATTGTTCAATCCAGCCTGCGGCCCAGAACGACTTAGGCACATCGGCAAAAATTCCGGTTGCCGGTGGAAGGGTAAAATTGCTGCCATGAAGGGCTCTGCCCAAAAAGACCGCCATCTGGGTGCGGGTAACTGTATCATACGGACAATACTTTAACGGGTCTTGGCAACAGCCTTTGGTAATTCCAGCTTCATAAATCTTGTAAATGGCATCTTCGGCCCAGTAGCCTGTAGGGACGTCTGTAAAATCCGGTTGTAAGTCCCAATCGCCGACATCGCACTGGCCACTGAAATTGGCTCCCACCGCTAGCACCGTGCCGTTGGATTGGACACCCACGGTATGAAGTCCGCCAGCGGCCACCTGTTCTATATCTGTCCAGCTGCCGACATTTAGCTGGTCATACAAATTCCATCCCACCGCTACCGCCGTGCCATCGGATTTGACACCCACAGTATGGCGACGACCAGCGGCCACCTGCACAATATCCGTCCAGCTGCCTACATTTAACTGGCTATCGTCGTTCCGCCCCACCGCCACCACCGTGCCATCGGATTTGACACCCACAGTATGGCGACGACCAGCGGCCACTTGCACGATATCCGTCCAGCTGTCAACATTTAACTGGCCATAACCATTATACCCGACCGCTACCACCGTGCCGTTGGATTTGACGCCCACAGTATGGTGACCACCAGTGGCCACCTGCAAGATATCCGTCCAGCTGGCTACATTTGACTCGCCATAGTAATTATTCCCCCCCGCCACCACCATACCATCAGATTTCAGACCCAAAGTAACATGCCCACCAGCGGCCACCTGCACGATATCCGTCCAACTGCCGACATCTAACTGGCCATGCCAATCATACCCCACCGCCACCACTGTGCCATCGGATTTGACACCCACAGTATGGAACTCACCAGCGGCCACCTGTACGATATCCGTCCAGCTGCCAACATTTAACTGGCTATCGTCGTTCCGCCCCACCGCCACCACCGTGCCGTCGGATTTGACACCCGCAGTATGGTAGTCACCAGTGGCCACTTGGGGTTGGACTGCTAAGGATGATGTTTGAGAAATAAGAATGAATAAAGGCACGGCCAAAGCAATTGTTATTGCATTTAGAATAGATGTAGGGTGATTGGAATTTTTTTTCATCTTCGCTTCCTTACCTCTTCAGGTCTTAGATTGAAAGAGTTGATAGTGACAAAAGAAGCCTCTAAGTTATCGTTTTCTCTACCCTCGTTTAATTTTTAAAAACGGTGCAGCCATATAAAGGAATAATTTGTACTTATGCAGTGTTGAACAAGACTGAAAGCATTCAGATTGCAGTCAGCGAGAGACTACCACTTGGGTATTCTGAGAACGAGTTGGCGAATTTTAACAGGGAGCTGGAAAATAGCTAAATGCTTTTGGTTGATGATTGAGCAAGAATCGTGCAAAATCTTCTATCCTTATCAGATATTAAAAATTTGTATATAAATTGAATGGTTATATAAATTTACGAATTTTTTTTTCGAGAGAGCAGAAAATTAATTGGATAGAAACTATGAAATAATTTTCCTATTATGACATTAATGCCACAATTTATCTGAATGTTGAAGCGATAGGATTCCATTGACTTAACTGAGGTTTTATTTTTTGTCAAACTGCCACCCAAAATTTTAACATGCAATTTCTGTCGACCGAATCGACGGGCTTTGCGTTACTCATCTCTATGCATAGCAATATCGACCCGGTTGCGGTAACGTCTGTTCATTCGGTCCGTTACTAAACATCTCGATTTTTTGATCTTCACCACGGAGACACTGAGAGCACAGAGTATTTTTTATCCAATCGGGAGACCCTGGTTAAATAGGCTTAGCCCCAATGGAATAAGCACAACAGAGATTTCATCCCGGTTAAACAAGATTCACGTTTACCCGGACAGGTTGGGCAAGCATTTATCAGGGCAGACGACGATTGGATAAAAGCAACGCTTGGCATGAACGGATGTCTTTTATTTGCCTTTGTCTCCCGGCAGAGAAAAATAATTAATCCTTCGTGTCCTCCGCGGTTCTGTGATGAAACATATGGCTCCGGCTCGTCCGGGATGGGGGAAAAATCCAAATAGTGATTTTCGGAAGCAATATCTCCTAAGATTTTTGTTTATATGAGTCTATTTGAGAGTAGCTTTTCACTACCCAAAGTCAGAGCTCTGCTAACTATCCACGGTGGAATTAATGCCCTAGGGTGTGAATAAATCCCCATAAAATCCGGAAATTACTTTCCATATTTAGGATAGACTTTCAATGGAGTATCTTAATTAACTGACTGAATTTATAACTTATTTAAAACACCAAAATTATTGGCATGAACATTGTAGTACTACCCATCAGATTGAACCTAAACTTTATGCTTATGACTATATCTACCATTCAATTCGTATATGATGGCATATTTTTGGAGGTGAGGTTTGGATAACCGAGAAAGACTTGCCCTAGCGGAAAAGGTTCAAAATGATATTCAAAAGAGAACCCTCAATTACCGACTAGTACAAAGGAGGGATAAGATTGAAAGAGAATTTGAAAAAATGGGTCAAAATAAATGAAACAAATGAATCATACCCGTTAAACGTCGGTCAGGCGGTTCAACATCTTTTTTATAATTTGCCCTTCAGGGATAAGGTAGAAGTTGCAATCAAAACTGAAAGTGAATTGCCAAAACTTCAATATTCACTCGGCAAATATATTCAAAATGAATTCGGGCTTGACGCCAACATGAGGTTAATTGAATCATGCCTTCCACTTTCCGACAACGGGGCAGTAAATTCAGAAGAGGCTTGCCAAATAATTATTAAAGAATTTTGGAAGCAATTAAAGGCAGTACAAAGCTAACTGAGTCTATCCTAACTCATGCGCATGAGGTGCGTGAAGACAACCAATCCCCTCCGCTTTCTTAAATCCTTAGATACCGTCTGTTATGGCCGGAAAACTGAGATTGAGGATATCTTAAACTTTTATGGCCTCTGATTATTTAAGCTTTGTTGGAGTTATCTTCAGTTTAACAACGAACTGTTACTGTTTGTAAATCGACCATTAACAACAGGGATCCTGATTGTCTCGCCG
>CAMYJP010000052.1 GCA_947258675.1 uncultured Desulfobulbaceae bacterium
CATCGGCCTTGACCAAGCGAAGCACGGACAAGATCCAGGTTTTGAACATCCTGGTCTGAATCATACAGAGCCGTATTAGTTTCTGTTTCTATTTCGCCGCTATTAACTGCTGACAGCAGTTCGGCAATTTCTTCTTTAGTAAGGATGCGTTCCAAGAGACCACCTATTGGATTACAAAATTAGTGAAGTAAATGTGTTTGACTTTTCCAGTTTCCAAAAGCGTGTTCAAATGTCCAATAAGTTCCGCCCGGAGTTGCATTTTCCCCTGCATATCACGCAATTCTCCAAAAGTTTTGTTGCCGGTTAGTAGCAGTATGGCATCGCGCACCTGCGCTGTCCTGTTATGAATTTCCGTCATGGTTTCTTCTGAATCAACTTCCAGGGTCATAGTAGCCTTCAGGTAACGGTTATTGTCTTTGTCCAGAAGATTGATAAGGAATTCATTAATAGGCACCATTGGGCCAGGTGGTTCCACCTTGTTCGGCACAGACACTGTTTCTTCAATCACTCCCTCGGTCTCGGCAGTACTCGCCTCCGCAGTGTTTGCTGAGGATTTGGTTCCGAGATAATATGCGCCAGCACCGACTCCAATCATCAGTAACATGGCGATAACCGCGAAAACAACCAGCATCATATTGCCTTTGAGAAAGCCGTCTTTCTTAGGTTCATTTTCCGTGTCTTTTTCTTTTTTTTCTTTATCAGCCATTGTTTTTCACCGCTTTTATTTTTTCAATGTTGGTTCATGTGATTACACTTCCAGCTATTAAATCCATAAATCGTATTTGTTTTTAAAAAGGCAATTGATTCCGAGCATCTATGAGATAAGGCAACTCCTCTGTATACGAGCCAATACTCTCGAGCACAAATTCAACCCTTCTATTTAGAGCCATATCGCCAGGCGAATCGTTTGGTGCAATGGGATGTTGAGATCCATAGCCAACAGCTGAAACACGATCTAAAGGAAGGAGGTTTTCCTTTGTGAAAAATTTTATTGTTGAAACAGCCCTGGCGACAGATATATCCCAGTTCGCATCTTCACTCCCTGAATTATCGGTGTGTCCTTCTGCTCTTATGTGCAGTGGCAGAGGATGAACCAGCTCAGCCACCTGCCGAAGCAGAGGATAGGCTTCCGGTTTAACTTTGGTCTTGCCTGGTTCAAAAAGAACAATGCTGTTAACTCTCAGCACAACTGCGCCTCGGTCTACTGCCAGCGTAATGTCCTTATCAATTTTTAAACGATTCAACTGTACCTGTATTCTTTTGTAGACCCGCTGTGCCATATCGTTTTCGACTAATGGAGCAATATCGATGACATTGGGAGCTATATCCAAACTGTCAGCAGTACCGATAATGCCGAAGGCAGTGCGCATTGAATTTGCTACTTTCAAAAATTTTACCGGATCCATATTTGCCATTGAGAGTAATAGTACGAAAAAGGTCAGCAGCAGTGTTACCAGATCGCTGTATGTGACCATCCAGGCTGGTGCACCACCTGATGCTTTTTTTGCTTTTTTTTTCATCTCAGTCTTGGAAGCGTAACTGCCTGTTATTATTTGTCGTAAATGCTTTTTCGCATGCTGGGCGCTATAAAAGCGTGGAGCCTCTGTTCCATGAGCCTTGGATTCTCACCAGCCATAATGGAATCCATCCCTTCGGTAACAAGTGTTTTACGAAGAACCTCTGTTTGGGAGCGGAGTTTCAGCTTGCCAGCAACAGGAGTACACATGACATTGGCAATTACAGCACCGTAAAATGTGGTCAAAAGAGCAATAGCCATTGCCGGGCCGATTGCTGCCGGATCTTCCATGGTTTGCAGCATCTGCACAAGTCCGCTTTAAGTGATTCGGGTTCCTGGCCGTCAACTGCCATCTGAATACCTTTCATCAGGAAGTCGTCTTTGATTTCACTCAATACAGATTGAAGTGAAAGAATGCCTTCTTTTCTTGCCTTGGTGGCAAATTCAATTAACTGGTTTATTGACTCAGAGTGTGTAGTCTCTTTGTGCAGAAAAGCTTTCTTTAAGATTGCAAAAGCACCGAACACCTGACTGAAAGGATAGGTAGTCAGGATGGCACCGAAAGTACCTCCAACAACAATAAGGACGCCAGGAACATTGACGAATAATAAAAGGGAACCACCGGTAAGAATAGCCATGAGCATGAGGCCAAATGCGATGATAATCCCAAGAATAGTGGATAAATCCACGATATGTTACCTCCGGCAAAATTAAAGCAATTATTGTAAATTTGAATCCAACGCCTTGTGACTAGCAAATTAAATGCCATTGGCCTATATTTTGAGATATCTTTCTCTAACAGACTGGTATTAATGGGAAAAGTGTGAAAGTGGGGAGGGGTGTAAACTGAATAGTTGCATGTTGAACGTATCTACGGACAAAATAATGGCCGCCCTGGAAGGGGACGGCCATTATTGGTCAGTATTTTGACTTTTTATTATCGTTTCAAGTTAATCAGTTCATTCAACATTTCATCAGTGGTAGTGATGATTTTAGAGTTTGCCTGGAATCCCCTTTGAATAGTAATCATTTTTACAAATTCCTGGGCAAGGTCGACATTAGACTGTTCAAGTGAATTTGTAAAAAGCTTGCCAACTCCGGAACCAACGGTACCAATAACTGCTGGCCCTGATTCATTGGTAGCCGCCCACATGTTGCTGCCTTTTTTGATAAGACCACTGGGATTATTGAAACTGGACAATGCCAGCTGTGCCAGAGCCCGTGGCTCGCCGTTAGAGTATTTGCCGTAGATCAGTCCATTGCTGTCGATATCAAGGCCGACCAGAGTGCCCGCAGCATAGCCGTCCTGACTTTGTGAGTTGACGACAAAGTCACTGGCATATTGCGTTGTATTCATTTCAAATACAACTTGTTGCGTCTGGTCAGCGCCATTTGCCCAGGACAGAGCAGCAGGACTGGTTGTAAGGTCGACCGGTGTTGTCAAAGTCCCGGTTGTATCAAAAGTCATGGTGGTATTGCCCACCTGAACAAAAGTGCCGGCAGTACCGCCGTCCAATTCTCCGGAGTCAATCAGGGTATATACATCCCACTGCCTTGGATAAACGTCAGGATCGCGTCTGACAAAGTAGTTGGTTATTAAATGAGTGTCGCCGAAAGAGTCAAAAACCCTGATTGAGGTAGCATAGTTTGATGTGGCGGTCGGATTAGTTATATCAAAGTATGGATCACTGCCTGATGTTGCGGCTGTGATCGTCATACCATGGGTTGCTCCTGTAAGACCGGTTCCAATAGCAAGTTCCCCTTGTTTGCTGATACTGACACCACCTATGGCCGTGCGGGCTGCAGCGGCGCCATTAAGGTTGAATCCGACCAGCAGGGCCTCGGCAAACGGGCTGTTGCCTGCTGTGTTGTCGTCGGTCTGGATTTGGATATTTTCACCGTTAACTGCGGTAAGCACCAGAGAACCGGAGCTTACATCGGCTGTAACCCCTGTAGTTGCTGCATTCTGGTCGATAAGTGTTTCAAGGTCCGAAGCTGGTGTTGCAGTTCTTAACGCACCAGTGATATTTACTCCATTTATCACCAGTTCACCGGCAGCCAGTGTTTGGTCGGCTGCAAGGCTTATGACTCCAAGGTTGAGGCTCGGAGCGACAACAGTTGCATTAACACCGATCGACGCGTTGTTAATCCCAGTGGCCACATTTCTTGCCGAACCTTGCTGATGAGTCCCACCCCCTCCAATGGTTATGTTGGAACCTTCAATAGCTAACACAGTACTGGGATTTGTCAATGATGTTGCAAGAGCATTGATGGTCGTACCTGTCCCGGTTGATGTACCTGCAACTGCATTGGTAGTGATATAAGGAGATTTCGAGTTAAGGTTAGTAGAGAGGACGACATTTTCCGAGGCATTTGCCGGAGTATAGCCGCTGGTAGCTGTTGCCACTGCAATATCGATTACGTCACCAACCGGCTGGCTAGTAACTGAATCGAGTGCATATCCCTGAACATAATATCCTTCCGGGTTGACAAGGTTACCGCTCTCGTCAAACCGAAATGATCCCGCCCTGCTGTATTGAATTTCCTGGCCGGTAGTTTCACGCAGCATGAAAAAACCGCTGCCTTCAATAGCCAGATCGGTATTGGATTCGGTGCTTTCAAAGGTTCCTTGTGAAAAGATATTATCCACTACAGATAGACCGACACCGCGGCCAACCTGTGATTCACCGCCGGAACCTGAAATCGCGCTGGAGAGCAGGTCTGAAAAAATCGTTCGGGAAGTTTTAAATCCAATGGTATTGGTATTGGCAATATTATTGCCGATAACGGACATAGCGTTGCCGTTGGTCGCAAGGCCGCTGATGCCGCTGTAAAGCGAACTTTGAATGGTCATTATTATCCTCCTTGAGATGGCTGCTTCAATCGGTCAGCAGCCAATGGACCTCCTCCGAGAGGACCGGTCCTTTTATTAGGCGATTACAGCACTGTCAATGTTGGTGAAAACATTGCCGGCTAAGTTGTTTTTATCAACAACAGTAACCACCGTATTGTTTTTTACGCTTACCACTAACGCTGTACTGTTCACGAGAACCAGAGAATCTCTGGCACCTTTTTTATTGGCAAGTTCAACTGCTTTATTGAGTCTGGTCAATTCCTCACGGTTCAGTTCAATTCCCCGGCTTTCCATCCTGTCTTCCGCGTGTTTGGAGAACTTAACTTTACTCGCAGGTTGCAGTTTCTCTGTCAGAATTTGATCAAAAGAAACTTTCTGTGTTTGACCTCTTCCCACTTTGCCGGTTGGCGTTTGCTTTCCGGTCGTCGGTTGAATAGGTTGTGGTATTATAACTAGTTTATCTGGCATGATTATAAGTACCTGACACTTTTAATAGTATCCAAAGGGAATTCACCGGTGTTGGTGATCAGCATGTTCCCCTGTTCGTCAAGGTCTATGCCTGTCACAACTCCACCGATAAGAGGAGAGACCGCAACCGGTTCGTCTTTGCCACGTAATGCACTGACTACGAGTTTATAGTCACCTGGCGGAGCTACCTGGCCGTTGTCGTCAAGACTATCCCACTGAAGGAAATGTTCTCCTGGTCCAACACTATCGGCTGAGAGTGAGGCCACAGTGCGGTTGAATTCATCCCTGACATAGATTTGTATTTCATCAGCGGAGTCTTCCAATTTATAGCCAAGCTTTACAGGTTCACCTTCCTCAAGACGAAAATCGCTTGATTCCGATACTATCTCTTTACCGAGCATAGAAAGCGCGGATAGCTTTTCAAGTGCTGCATTACCGGAATTCATTTCACCTAGAGTCTCATTAACGTTGAATAGCTGTTCAAGCGTGCTGAATTGTGCAAGTTGACCAGTAAATTCTGTTGGATCCGATGGATTAAGAGGATCCTGATGTTCTAACTGGGCAACCAGCAATCGCAGGAAATCTTCTTTTCCTAAGGCGCCACCGAAGGTTTTCGGTTCCGTCGTTGGTGGACTCTGATTTTGTAATATTTCAGAAATACTCGACATTATGTAGATTCACCTCCTTTACATTAAATTCTCAGGCTTATACCATTTTCTGTGCTAGTACTTCTAGCTATCGCATCATTCGAACTGGTCTCCAGTTTTTTGTCCATCCTCACCGGGTTCGATGCCTTTATGTTGGCTTGACCGTTACGGTGCTCTTGGAAGAGCCCATGGTCGGTGCTGCGATCAGAATCGATACTTACCTGAATTTCGTCAAGTTTGAGTCCTTGTTGATCAAATCCATCACGAAGCCTTGAAATATATTTTTCGAGAACTTCCTGAACTTGGATGGATTGGGTTTGAATATGAGCTTTAACGACATCCTTGTCTACTGTCAGATCCATTTTTAGACGGCCGAGTTCTTCCGGATGCATTTTGATTGTAATGCTGTTTGCGCCGTTGTGAGAGCGTATCGATACATGTTCGATAACATGATCCACAATTTTGCTTTCAGATACAAATGCACCGGATGGCAGCCTAATGGCGGCAGTGTCTTGTGTATTGGTTGTTGGTTGTGGAATAGTACTTTGAGAAAGTGCTACCCCTGATGTTACAATTTCACCTGTTTCAGCAGTTGCCATATTGCTGGAAAAGGAAGGAACGATGTTCGGTTTTGCAGATTGAGGATTGTTGCCAGAACTTTCAAAATTACTTCCCGACGAGTCTTTGCCGGCAAACGAAAGAACTGTTTCCTGGTTTTTTGCTTCTTGCCCGGCAATGAAAGTGTTCCGTGGATTATCACCGTTAACACTGGCGTTACGCAGTTTTAACGGAACAATATCCGGAAGCGCTTCCGATTGTGCCTTGGCAGGTTTCAAGAGTAAATCTGCAAAGCGAGGATCGATAGGATCAGAAACTTGAGCACTGGCTTTGGCCGGTAATGAATTTGCTTCAGTGGCAGCTAAATGCTCCGGTTTATTGAGACGCAGATCCTCCGAACGAAGTGGACTATTCATTTTCTGAACAGAAGAAGAGACCTCATCTGCAATTATTTGTCCGGCCAGACTGTCTGGCTGGAATACTGTAGGGTCCATCTTGTTCTGTGCTTTCAGTTGAATTGTCTCTGCATTTTCCGGCTGTAATCCCAGCAGTTGATCACCAACAGTTTGTGATATTCTTCTCTGCTGTGTTTCACCGGCTTCCCTTCGGATTAATGGTTCCAAATCTTTCAGCGAGATTGTTTCACTGAAGTGATTCTGAAGCACATGGGCTTGTTCCTGCATTTTAGCGGTTTCAACTGGTGGAAAGAGGATATCCGATTTTGCCATTTGATCATCAGTAAGAATATTTTCGGTTATCCCTGATTTTCCAGATTCGACATTACCGGATAATGGTAGATCATTGCCTTTTAATTCAGCAACAGTGTGGTCCACCTCTCCCGGTATTATATCAACCAAAACCTTATCTGCTAAATATTGCAGAATATCCTGTTTCAGGATCTGCGGGACATCATCAGCCATGAATTTGCGAACACCTTCCGGAATATGCTGCTCAACCTCTGCTACCAAATTTGTTACCAATGGATCAATGTTGAAATGTTCGTCAACAAAATTGATAATATCTTTGGTGGGAAATTGAGCACTGAGAGTTTGATCTGTTTGTGGTAAAGCAGAAGTCTCTCTATCAAATCGGGATTCTTCAGTGCTCTGATGATTGTCCATGTGCGCTTGAATTGATGGTTCCTTATCTGTGGAAAGTTTTTCCTTTTCCATTGGTTCAATTGTTGATTCCTTGTCGGGCGAAGAATTTGAGCTACTGAAAAACGCCAACAGGGAATCCATTGATTCCTTTGTTTCATTTGATTTTGGATTTTCTGCTGATACAGGTAACATTCCTTGCGGACTTATAGGTTGCATCTGCATGGTTAATTCCTTGTTTTCTCCTTAACTAATTTAAGGGTTAGTTACCTGTAATTTTTGAAAAAGCAATACTGATTTTGGCAGCTTTTTCACCATCCATACTGTTTAAAATTTTTCCTGCGGATTTTTGTTTCATATTTCCCAGGATATCCACCGCCAGTTTGGTCTCAAGGGTAATTAAAATTGTGGCGGCTTTCCCTGGGTCCATTTTTTCATACATTTTGCCAAGGCTCCTGAGCTTGGCATTTTCTATCACCTCCTTTTCTGATAAAAGTTCCTGGGTTTCCTCTCTAAGTTTTTTCAGTTCTTGCAACTTCTTATCGACTTCCGCTTGCAAGGTCTTTAGTTCCAAGTTTTTAGCTTCCAAAAGTTCCTGTTGTTTCGAAAGGTTAGCCCTTTCCTTTTGCAGTGACATCAGGATTCTTCGTTCTTCCACAGAACCTGCATTATCTGTTAGAGTCTCTTCAGCGCCAGATGCATGGGGAAAAAAGGATCCTGCAAAAAGGAGTAAAATCAATGCGGCAAAACATCTGAGTAAATTTTTCATAATTCACCTTCCATGAATCTGTACTGAAATTTCATCTGTCTCAGAATCTTCTTTCTTGCGTAGAATGTGCTTGTATTGTTTTGTCTGCTTTTCCTTCAGCTTTTCGATAAGTTTTTTATCACGGTTCGCTTCGATCAGAACTCTGCGCTGTTCAGCTATTTTTTCGCGTGTATCAATAAGGGCTTTTTCAAGTTGCTGAATGATGTATTCCTTATGCTCGCAATGTTTTTCAAAGAGTGAAAGCTCATGGGATGTAATGCCTTCCTTTTGATGGCACTCGAGTTCAGCACATAGCGTCTCTATCGTTTTTTTAGCTGATAGTAGGGTCTCCTCCAGTTTTATTTCTTCATCTATTGTTTGATAGAGTTCCTGCTGAGCAATATTTTTCACTGTTGTTCGGTGATCAAGAATTGATTGCAGTTTAAAGGGCTTCATAATACAAAATTCCTATATAAGTTTAGGGCTGATGAGCTAATTGTTAGTAACATAACCAAATTCAACTCATAGAAATATGATAGCTAGTTTGAGAACCGCTATGCTTCTATGGCTTGCTTCCTTCGGTCTTGTAATAGTTTTTGCATTTCATGAATGGTGCTGTTTAAGTCTGCCTTGTCATCCACATTTTGACGTAAAAATGTATTGACAGCTTCAATTCTAGAAAGGGTGTAATCAATTTTCGGATTACTGCCGGCTTTATAAGCACCGATATTAATAAGATCTTCTGCTTCATTATAGGTTGCAAGAATTTCTCTGATTTTTCCGTTACAATCCAGATGGGAGGGGTCAATTATATCCCGCATTACCCTGCTTGAGGAATTGAGAACATCAATGGCTGGATAGTGGTTCTTCGCTGCCATATCTCTTGATAAAGTTATATGACCATCGAGAATTGACCGGACGGCATCTGCTATCGGTTCATTCATGTCGTCCCCCTCTACCAGAACAGTATACAGACCGGTAATGCTGCCTGATTTTTTGAAATTACCGGCACGTTCCAACAGCCTTGGCAGAGTGGCAAAAACAGAAGGAGTATACCCTTTGGTCGTGGGAGGCTCTCCTATGGCCAGGCCAACTTCCCGCATCGCCATTGCAAAGCGTGTGATGGAATCCATCATAAACAGGACATTCAAACCTTGTTTACAGAAATATTCAGCTATGGCAGTAGCTACAAATGCTCCGCGCATACGGATAAGCGGCGGCTGATCTGAGGTGGCCACCAGCACAACCGATCTCCTTCGTCCATCTTTCCCCAGATCTCTTTCCACAAATTCCCGGACTTCTCGGCCTCGCTCACCAATCAAGGCGATAACATTAACATCAGCTTCAGTATGTTTGGCCATCATCCCCAAAAGAATACTTTTCCCGACACCGGACCCGGCCAAAATTCCCATACGCTGGCCAATACCGCATGTCAAAAGACTGTTGATTGCTCGGACACCGAGATCCAGTGGTTGGTTGATATTATTACGCTGCATAGGGTTTGGTGGCTGTGCGTATATGGGCATTCTTTCTGATAGATTAAGCGGTGGACCGTCATCAATCGGGTTTTCCATCGCATCGATGACCCGGCCAAGAAGCGCATTGCCAACTTTAATAGAGGCCCGGGTTTGACATATTTTAATTAAACTTCCGGGGCCGAGGCCGCGCAGGTCACCAAGGGGCATGAGTAGTGCGCGTCGGTCTCGAAAACCAACGATCTCTGCAGGGATTGGGGGGGAAACAGTATCTAAGGGCGTGAGTTCACAAAGAGTTCCTACCGATGATTCAGGGCAGTAGCCTTCGGCTACAAGACCAACAATTTTGGTAACTTTTCCTCGAACCCTGATCGCATTGATGTCCTTTATGCGTTCAGTCAGAATTTTCATCTTTTTCGCCCACGCAGCTTAACAATTGCTGATGAATTTCATCTAGTTTGGTTTCAAGGGTCGCATCAACCTGACCGAGAGATGATTCCAACAGGCAACCACCTCTATTGATCTGAGGATCTGACTCAAAGCTGATATTTTCCAGGCCGCTTATACTGGCTAAAAAAAGCGGTTTCTGCTCATTGACCAGAGAAAAATCCTCGGGATTCACTTTGATATGTAATTCTTCAGATTTTATAGCTGAATGTAAGGCCTGATTTATAACATCAATAATGATTTTTTCATCGGTGGCAATTTCTTTCAGGATTACTTTCTTACTAATGGCAAATACCAGTCGCAGCATATCCTGGATGCTGTTATTTATTATTGACTTTTTCAGCCTGCTTACCTCACCCAGCAATGCTGCGAGAACCTGTGCAGTTTCCTGGAGTCTCGTCTCGGCCTCCTTTAGAAATGGTGTGCCTTCAGAAGACCCGTTTTCCGAATCAGAGGCGTGATTTCCAAGGTTTGCACAAATTGGAGAACCATTCGCATATTCATGGGAAGAATTAGTATCGCCGCCTTGAAAAAAAGGTTTTCCTTTATGGTTTTTCAGGTTATTCAAATCCACCTGGCGTATGGTTGCAGGTTCAGTATCCTGCAAGGACATCTCGTCCTCCTCTACCAGGTAAAACCAGCTCTCCTTCGTCTTCAAGTTTAAGAGCTATCTTCACAATGGTTTGCTGCACAGCCTCGACTTCTGACAGCCGTTTTGGGCCCATAACCTCTAGATCTTCCTGTATCATTTCAGCGGCTCGATTGGATATATTATTGAAAATTTTATTTTTAAGATCGTCTTCAGCAGTTTTCAAAGCAATTGTCAGAGTGTCGGTGTTCACCTCTTTAAGAATGCGTTGCATTGCTGAATTATCAACAGCGGAAAGATCGTGAAAGGTAAACATTTTTTTTCTGATCGTCTCAGCCATTTCCGGATCAGTTTCTTCCATCCTAATAAGGATATTTCTATCAACGCCTTTTTCCATACGGCCGAGAATTTCTACAACCTTGTCCACACCACCAACCTGTTGTCTTTCTTTGCTTACTACAACACCGATCTCCCTTTGCAGCGCCTCTTCTATTTGGGCGATTACATCCTGTGAAACTTTGTCAATTTTGGCAATCCGGTACATGACCTCGGCTTTCAGTTCTTCCGAGAGGAATGAAAGGATCTTACCGGTATGTTCAGGCTTCTGGGTTGAAAGAATAAGCGCAAGTGCCTGTGGATGTTCACTCTCAAGCAGGTTCGCAACCATTCTGGGTTGCATCATGGATATAGTTTCTAAAGGGCGAGACTCGGTACCTGAGACCACCTGTTCCATAAGAGTCTCGATACGCTTTGGATTTCCTGATTTAGAAATAGCCTTTTTGGCAAATTCATTTCCTCTGATAAAAAGCCCTGCATACTCCTGTTGAGACTTTTTGTAATTTGATAGAATTTCCTCTGCTATATCAGCGGGGACATGGTCAATAACCATCATGCTGCGGCTTATCATTCTTACTTCGCTGTCGGAAAGTTCCTGAAATACTTTAGCTGTGGCTTCCTCCCCAAGACAAAGCAGAAGAATTGCCGCTTTTTCCGACCCTGATAGTTTCGAGAATTGCATTTATTTTCCGAAATTTATGTTTTGTTAAGCCATGAACGTATAACTTGAGTGGGCGATGTCTCTGACGCTAAAATCTGCTTTCGAATGCGTAAGGTGGGGTCGTTTTGTGCTAACAGTTCATCACTGGGACTCAGCCCACCTTCCAATTCCTGAACAGTCTGATATCGGCTGAGCGGTGGCGGCTCAGTAACGGTTTTCAGTAATGGTTTAATGAGCAGGAGATAGAGCAGAAGCGAGCCAATAGTCAAAAGGCCATATTTTGCATAAGGCAGATAGTCATAAATAGAACCAGTGGATTCGGTTTCGATAAATTCTTCACCTGTAAATCCATCCTCAAAAGGCATGGAAACAATTTCAATTTTGTCTCCACGGTTAGCATCGATTCCAAGTGCGCTGGTTATCATATTTTTAATTGATAGTAGCTCTTTCTCAGTACGCGGTGTAGAAGTTGGCTCCTGTCCTTCGGCTCCAGGAACAAAACGATCAGCAACAAGAACTGCAACAGAGAGGTTCTTGATAGATCCCACCGGTGCAACGATGCGATTTACGGTCTTGCTGATTTCATAATGAATTGTTTCAGTGGTGCTGCTGGATGGAATAGCACTTATCGATGCAGAACTTCCGCCCAGATTGGATTCTACCCCTGGAACACCACCAGTGCTTTCGGCGCCTGATTTTTCTTCAGATACCTGTTCGCTCCGAGCTACAGTGCCGCTAGGATCATATATTTCCTCCATTTTTTCGACTTTTGAAAAATCAAGCTCAGCAGTGACCCTGGCCAGAGAATTATTAGCTCCCAGGGCTTTATCCAGTAATGATTGAGCCCTTTTCTCCAATCGTTGTTCGAGAGATAGCTGATAATCGAGCATCCCCGGAGTCATAGTTTCTGCCAGGCTCTCTGTTTGTTTTTTTGATAGTATCCGGCCGTTAGAGTCGATCACCGTAATATTTTCTGATAAAAGCCCTTCGATACTTCCGGCTACCAGGTGAACAATACCATATACCTGGTTTTCACTGAGACGCTGGCCAGGTGAAAGTTTAAGGATTACGGAGCAGGTCGTTTTTTTCTGCTGTCCCTTGAAAATTCTCTTTTCTGGCAGAGCGAGCATCACCCGTGCACCTTCAACAGGAGCAAGTGATGATATTGTCCTGGCAAGTTCACCTTGTAGAGCTCGCTGGTAATTGACTTTCTGGGCAAAATCGGTCATCCCGAAACTTTGTTTGTCAAAAATTTCAAAACCAATGGATCCACCCTGAGGCAGGCCGGCACCTGCCAATTCGAGTCTGGTTTCATAAACTTTATTAGCGGGTATCTGGATTGCCCTGCCGCCGTCTTCCAGCTGATAAGGTATCTTCTGGGTTTTCAGCCAGGTAACTACGGAAGATGCATCAGTGCTGGAAAGATTTGCGTAGAGAAGTCCGTAGTCGGCAACGCGAGCCTGGATAATGATAATTGCGAAAATGGCCATGGATAAAATCGCTGCCAAAGCCAGGCTCAATTTACGGCCCATGGGCCATGAATTAACTGAGGTTAGGAAATTCATCTGGGTTGCTTCAGCCATGGAATAAGTGACCCCTTAAAATGATTTTTTTATCAATAAAAACTGATTTACAACAAAGCATTGGAAACAGCAAACACATAGAATAACTAGCCTGAATTGCTGCATATTATTCTACACTTGCATGCGCATGACTTCCTTATATGCATCTACAATTTTATTTCGCATCTGTACGAGTAGACGCATGGAAATATCTGCCTTTTCCATTGAAATCATTACCTCGTGGATATTTTTTGCTTCACCGGTATTCAATTTTTCTATGGCTTTGTCTGAGGCAATTTGCTCTTTACTGGTTTCTGCAACTACGTCTTTAAGAATATCTGTGAAACCGCTGCCTACATTATTTGTTTGTTTGGACGATGGGTCTGCCAGTGAACTTATGTGATTCAGTAATGTAATATCTTTCATGGGTCACCTTTACTTGCCTATTTCTAAAGCTTTTAATGCCATTCTTTTAGCAGATTTGATTGTGGTTACATTTGCCTCGTAGGCTCTGGTAGCCGTCATCATGTCTGCCATTTCTTCAAGTACATTGACATTTGGAAGTTTCACATATCCATCCTGCCCTGCGTCCGGATGAGATGGATCATAAATTGAACGCAGCGGGCTGTTAACTGTGATAATATTGGTTACTTCAACTCCTTGGACGCTGTCCTTCATACTTCGGGTGAGATGCTTATCAAACTTTGAAACAGGTGTGCTCTGAAAAATAACGGTCTTTTTTCTATAAGGTCCGCCTTCAGGAGTTCTTGTCGTTTCCATGTTAGCCAGATTGGAGCTGATAGTATTTAGTCTGACCTGTTGAGCCTGCAAAGCTGATGAGCTGATTTTCAGTGTTTGGAAAATATCCATAATGTAATCTCCTATCGTCCATCCCGTGCGACATATTTAAGTAAACCGAGTTTCTTGTTGAGCATTTGAGTAGCTGCTTCATACAGTATCTGATTTTCAGCCAGAGCAACCATTTCTTGGTCAACTTTTACTCCATTACCATCACCTATCTTCGGGTTGCTATGAGTGCGTATTACTTTGGCCTGCACAGAATTTATTGTGGCCGCCCCGATGGGAAAATGTGCTTTGTGTGTTGTGGTAATTTCTGCTTGAGTGTTGCTGAGAGCCTGCTGCAGTTTTCCCTCAAATTCCAAGCGGGCTGGTGAGTAACCGGGTGTGTTGGCATTTGCTATATTTGAGGCTATTACCTGTTGGTTTTGCACCCTGAGATCCAATACTTTTTTCAGCAGGCTCATCGTGTTATCAAAGAGTTTCATTTCTGGCATTGATCTCTCCTAATCCTGTTAGATAGTTCGCAGGTAGTTAGAGTAATAGTGTATATGGTTCATGGCCTAATAACTTTGTTTACATTTGCTCTATTGATAATGTTTCCGTTGCCATTTTGCGCCATAATGGGCTATTGCCTTTTTCGACAAGGGTCTGCAAAACCTTAAGCCCGCGCGCTTCATTGTCAGACTTGATTTGAATTTGTGCTGTGCGGTAATTGGCCTGGTCGCTATATATTTTATCCCTACTCAGCTGCTTATAGAGCGGTAGCGCTTTTTGTCCATTGCCGCCTCGAAACAATGACTCTGCAAGCAGGACGATTTCCTCAGAAGATGCCTCCCACAGATCATGACCAATTGCTTTTTCCAGGAATTTTCCGGCAGCATCATATTCGCCGGCCTCAAAAAAGAGACGGCCAGCGTCTGCATTCAGTTCCCTGGTATCTGGAAAATTTTCTTTTCTAAGGAGGTTGACAGCCAATTCAACCTGATCACTTTTTTTGAGGCTATTCAGTCTGAGGTGATAAATTTCAGCCAAATCTTTACCTTTCGGGTAATGTTTGCTGTAGGTAGCTGCATATTTTTCTACTTGGCTGTGTTCGTCATTTTCATAATAGGATTTGATGAGCGGCAGATACACAACCTCTTCCTCCGCTTTTCCTTTGCTGATATCAAGCATATATAAATACACCCGTATGGCTCTGTTCCAGAACCACAACCCTGCAAATGCAAGCCCTAACTCTGCAAGAAAATCGCTGTTTATATGCCCGCTTACCAACATTTCTCTGTTTTGTTCAGCCAAAACTAGCGCTTTGATGTAATCTTTTTTCTCGATGCGCGTCTCAATTGCTTTGGGAAGGATTTCTACCATGAGGGCAGCAGCTTCCTTTTGGAGTAGACCGTTACTGTTAGTGCGTAGAAAATCTTGCAGCAGTTCAGTGGTTTCGAGGACTTTATTATTAAGATAACTTACAAGAGCCTGCTTGAAGGCCGCCTCTTCCCTCAGTGCACTCAAGGGAGCACTTTTTGAGATCTCCACATAAATCTGTGCAGGATCAAGTTCATTGAATGGTGATTCTGAACCTTTCTCTGAAGTTCCTTCTTTTTCCTTATGAGTTGTACTGTTCTTTTCTGCTGCCTTAAGCGCAATAGCATCATTTGTAGCGTCATTATCGACTTTGGAAGGAACAGTATTCGTTTCTTGTCTTTTGGGGCTGTTTTTCTGAGCTATTGTTGAAAGCACGAGCAGATCATTTAGTTTAAGCCTGGCTCTGAAAGAGCCTTCTGAGTTCGGGAAATTGTTTATTATGTCTTCCAGCAGGAGAAGGGACTCTGTTTTTTTTCCGGATTTATACTGGCTCATTGCTGCAATAAATAGAGCAATATCCCTGCCTGGGTAATTGTATAGGCATGAAGCAAGTTCCACACTGTAATATAGTGAGGACTCATATTCTTTTTGATGATATAGAATATCTGTGAGGTGTATCAGTGAAAAAGGCTGATCCTTGACAATTTCATGTTTTTTAATGAGTTCCTGATATAGATCGTAAGCCTTGTCTTTTTGGCCATTGGCTGCAAGCGCATCTGCATGTCTGAGTTTATATTTTTCACCAAGGCTGCCTGAGTGAATGTTGTTTTCTGTTGCAATAAATTTTAACGCTTGATCGAAACGGCCTATGGAAAGGGCAATCTCAGTATCCAAAAGCTGGTAGTATGGAAGTAGGGGGGCAGCTCTTGGTACCATATCTTGCCGAAGTAGGTTGAGTTCATAAGCTGCGTCATAAGGTGCACCTGATGAGGCCTGAGCTACTATCGTCAGGTATCGGGCACAGATATTTTCCGGCAAAGGAAGTTTATCGTTTACCAGAGTTTTAAGCACGTTCCGTGCCTTGGAGTATTTTCTGGAACGTATCAGGATTTCTCCATAAAGGAGTCTGAGCTTTTTAGAACTTGTTCTGGCTTCCTGCTTAATAAGATCTTGTCGAAGCAGATTTTCAGCCATCTGCCAGTCTTTGGTTTTGCCGAGGGCAATTGCGTTAAGATATACGGCCATTTCAGGTTGTTCGAGGTCATAAACCGTTTCGGCAGGTTGAAATAGGTCAAAGCTTGGAAAGGGGGGTAATGTATACTGTATGTTGGGTGGAACGTGTGCAGCTACCTCATATTCTTCAATAAAAGCTTTCCAATCTCCTGAATACACTGAAGAAACAGTCCTGGTGGCAGTTGCGCGATTCGAACCTGATTGAATGTCCCCTTCTAATTTGATCGCAATGGCAGGCCTGGCTAATGATTTTTGCTCCGTCGTTGCTTCCATTGGTGTGGAATGCCAGTGAATATTAAGCGTAAGCGTATTTAAATGATTTGTACCTGCAGATGCCTCATTTTCGGTGGAGCTGCAAATTTTAAAAGAGGTATCAACCTGGTCAGGAGGTCGCCGCCAGAAAAAAGATATAATTGTTTCATCGAGCGCGTTTTCGCTGCTCATTTTAACAAGGGTTTCATCTTCAGAAAGTTCCTTAAAGGCTGGATCAATTTTCGTATCGCGTATAATGAGATCAACACGCTGTCCCGATGATTTGACCCGATAAGATGGCAAGTCGGAGAAGAGCAGAGAAATTTGGCTCATTTTGTCTCCTTCAAACTTGGATGCGGTCAATAGAACAGGTTTGTCATCTGCGTCTTCCTTGCTGTCGGCATAGGCTCCAATGGCCAATAGCACCAATAGACAGGGAATGAACACGAGCTTGAAAAGTATTTTCATGGGCATATCCTTAATATGTTAGATGTCATTAGTACCTCTAAGAGTCGGATAGCAAGATGTGTTCCAAGGGTTATGTATAAATATATTTTCCTATGATTTCATATCGTTGGCCTAAATAATGGATGGAGGTCCTTTTTCCGAATCAAAAGTTGAGTGGTCAGCAATTCCCAATCTGTCGATAATTTGACTTTTCCCTCGCCAGTCAGATATCTGTCAGCTCGAACTAGTGTTCATTTTTTCTAAATTTCCATCTTAGTTTAGTATTCAACGCCAGTTGAAATTTTGTTTTCTGTCTTTATTGCAAGTACTTTGCCGATTTGTTGGTAGTAGAAGGCTGCGAATAAGGAAAAGAGCCACGGCGCCATAAAGACAATTGGCATCAATGTTGCTCTTTTAATCTTTGGACATTGGTTTAAAAATTTTAAGGAAAAAGCTGACAGGAAAAATCACTAAAGAAAATACAGAAATCCTTGGTAACTTAGGAAGGTAAATTTACGGCGAGATTACTGTACAAAAGCATACAAATACATGTGCCAATATTCTGTTCGATTAATGAAGGGTTGCGCTCGGGGATATTGTGGAGAAATTGTCTGAAGACAAAAGCATAATTATTTTGGATAAAATGACTCTAATTAATTGTAAAGAAACTTTAAATCCGTACCGAAGGAAAGAGAATAAATTAGAAATTAAAGCTAACAGAGGTCAATATGAGCGACGAAATTTCCAGTGATGACATTGAAATAATCCAGGATTTTATCCAAGAAAGCCATGACATGATTGAACAACTGGAACCAACCATTATTGAGTTGGGGGACAGTTGCAAGGGTGGTGCATGTTGGGAAATTCTGGATTGCAGTCATAGTGACTGTGAACGGCATGGGAAGAACCTCGACTTCCCTTGCTGGCTCCATATGGGGTTTATCGCAGAAGGAAATAAAAGCTGTCCATATGCCGAGTCGGAACAGGAATGTCTTGACTGTGATGCTTTTAAGGCCTCCAATGGCGATGGTGAAACAATGAATGCGATTTTCCGGCTCTTTCACTCCATGAAGGGTAGTGCCGGATTTCTTGAAATGTTGCAGATATCAACAACAGCTCATGCCGCTGAAAATCTGCTTGATCTTATCCGGTCTGGCAAGATCAAGATGGAAACGGAGCATGTAGATTTACTCTGCCGCGCTTGTGATTTTGCCAAAGAAGCTCTGGAGTATGTTGAAAGCAATTACAATGACCAGGGACTTGAAACCCAGGCGAACGAAGTCACTTCTCTATTGAAAAAAGCCATAGAGGTATCCCAGGAGAAAGCAAATAAATTTGAAGCTGAAGTCACAGCATCCGATTCAGGAGAATCTGAGAAGATTGCTACGAACTCAGATAACGATGAAGAAAATGAGGATCTTCTTGTTGAAATAACCCCGGAAATGATCGCCGCCTTTGTTCAAGAGGCCGATGAATTGCTTGCAGGACTCGAGCAGGGATTATTGACCTGGGAGGAGACTTTAGATAATGAAGACATTGTTGCGGAATTGTTTCGCAACATTCACAGTTTCAAAGGAAACTGTGGATTTTTCCAATATGCTGAACTTGAGCGGTTGAGTCATTTAATGGAGACGGTTCTTGATTCGGCAAAATCAGGAGCCAATATTAAAGATAATAATCCAGTTGAGCTGCTCTTAAAGCTGGTTGATGTCCTAAAGGCGGGAATCGCTGATATTTCAAATGGTGGCGAAGGACGTATTGAAAAGCTTGACACGCACATAAATTCGTTGCGAGAACTTTTAACAAAGCTGGAAATTTCGCCACAAACATATGAGGAAGAACCAAGAGTTGGAGAACTGTTGGTTGAAAAAGGGCTGGTTGATACTGATACAGTTGCGGAGGCTTTAGAGACCCAGAAAAAGCCTGTTGGTGAAATCTTGGTAGATATGGGTTCTGTAACTGCTGATCAAGTGCAGGACGTTTTGAGTGAGCAAAAAGTAATTAAACAGAAAAAGGAGGCGAAACAACCTCCAAAGAAAACAAAGAAAAACAATGCTCAACGACAGGATATCAGAGTTGATCTAACAAAACTTGATGCGCTTATTAATTTGATAGGCGAGTTGGTGATTGCTGAAAATATGGTAATTCACAATCCCGATCTTGAAGGAATGGAGTTGGAGAATTTTCAGAAGTCCGGTCAGCACATGGGCAAGATTATTCGTGATCTGCAGGAAATGGCAATGATTATTCGCATGCTGCCGGTAACTGGTCTTTTTCGTCGTATGATTCGTCTGGTGCACGATATTTCCGCAAAGTCCGGTAAGAAGGTTGATCTTCAGCTGTATGGAGAAGAAACGGAAGTGGATAAGACCGTTATTGAGACTATAACCGATCCTCTGGTGCACCTGCTTCGTAATTCCCTGGACCATGGTTTGGAGTCTCCCGAAGAACGATTGGCTGCTGGAAAACCGGAAAAAGGAGTCATTAACCTCTCAGCCAGTCACGAGGAAGGGGAGGTCTGGATCACCATTCAAGATGACGGTAGAGGCTTGAGTCGGGATAAACTTCTTGAAAAGGCCATCAGCAAAGGAATGATTCAGGGAGATGGTTCAGACATGAGTGACAAGGCTGTATTCAATCTGATATTTCTCGCTGGATTTTCAACTGCCGATAAGGTTACCGACATTTCAGGCCGAGGTGTTGGCATGGATGTCGTTCGTCAGAACCTGGAAAAGATCAAGGGCAAGATAGAAATCAGCAGCCGACTAGGAGAAGGCACCAAAGTCATCCTGCGTATTCCTCTCACCCTGGCCATTATTGAAGGTATGCTAATTCGGGTAGGTGATACCAAATGTATCCTGCCATTATTGGCGATCCGTGAAATTTTCTGCCCTGATCCGGACACCATAACTGTGACTCCTGATGGTATGGAACTGGTCAATGTTAGAGGGGAATTCTTTCCGATTTTAAGAATGCATGGAGTGATTAACAATCAGTCAGCCTTGCAGAATTTACAGGATGGTATCTTAGTTTTGGTTGAACATCAGGATTCCCGAGTATGTCTTTTTGTCAATGAAATTCTTGGCCAGCAGCAGACTGTCATCAAAGGATTGTCAAGTTATCTTGGTGAAGTAAGCGGAGCTTCCGGTTGTACAATTTTGGGGAATGGTGAGGTCTGCCTGATACTTGATGTCGGAAGTCTTACCGAACTTGTTGATTCGAGTGAAGAAAAAGCAGCGTAAACTAAAGGGCTCAGCATAAAACTGATTCATGCTGGAAATAAAGAACCAATTACTCATATAGGGCTTAAATCTTTGGAGGTACTATGAACTGGTTTGTTGGTATGAAGGTGCGAAACAAGATTATTCTCTGTTTTACAATATCCTTTTTAATGATAGCAAGTCTCGGAATCATATCCTATCGCGCAGGAGGGGACATAGAAAAGAACATTACCAGGATATTGGCAGAAATAGGTTCTACTGCAGAGCTTGCCGACAATATTGATCTGGAAGTGAGAAATGCACTTGAAAATGTTCGCTCCTCAGCCTCCAGTTTAGTGAAAGGCGCCTTTATCATTTGCTCACTCTCATTAGCAGGTGCGCTGGGAATCGGCTGGCTCCTTGTTACTTCAATTACAAGACCTCTGACCAGTACTGTCAATATGATACATGATATCGGAAACGGTGTTCTGGATAAGCGTTTGAATATGAAGCGCAAGGACGA
>CAMYJP010000053.1 GCA_947258675.1 uncultured Desulfobulbaceae bacterium
AAAACCGTAAAATCGTAATCCCTCTTTATTCAATTATTCAGACACATTATTTAATCGAGTTAAGCTCTTACTACAATGTGGCACTCCACTGTAAAAAAAGGTACACTGATTCTCCAGATAACTAGGCGTTTACTGAAAAAAATCATAAGAGACTGAATTCAAAGAATTTAAAGGAGGTAGGATATGTCTGAGAGTGTATACAAAATTGTTGAATTAGTTGGAACCAGTGAAGTTTCCTGGGAGGAAGCCGCAAAAAAAGCCGTACAGGCCGCAGGTCGTAGCCTCAGTGATATGAGAGTGGCCGAGATAACCAAACTTGATATGAAAATTGAAGGGGGACAGGTTGCAGCATATCGAGCGAGAGTCAATGTTTCTTTTCGCTATCATCTGGATTGACAAACACTCTGGTTCCGCAGGTTTGTTATTAAGGGTTATTAGATACGCTACCCAATGTTTTCTCCTGGCAATTTTCATCTGACATAACTCTGACACCCGGGGGTGGAAATCAATATGCTTCTAGGCCTCCGGGTGCTCTCTTTCTAAACCAACCATTGGTAAACTTTTCCTTTGCTTCGAAATCCGTTTATGCATTCTTAATATTTTCATAAAACCTTTCCTTTTTCAAAAAGATTATTAGTGTTATCCACTAGGTTACTAACAATTACTAAGAGATATTAGTTTTATTCACGGGTAAGCGGTCATGGGAATTATCATACTTTCAGACCAATATAATAGGGATAACCATGCGATTTTTTACAATAATTCTATTTCAACTCACTCTTTTCTTTCACATAATGCCACTTTTCAATACACAAACATACGCGGCCGGCAACCTTTTGCCGGAACACAATATATCCATCTCTTTTGATCTGCGAAACCAAACCCTAAAAGGTACATCGCAAATTGAACTTCCTGCAGAGGTGGAGATTACTATTTCGCTTGACATGGTATCTGTAAAAGCAATTTCACTAAATGGGAACACCTTATCCATCCCTGAAAACAATTTATTGAACATTCCATCATCCTCTTCAGAACAAAGAATAATCATCTCCTTTGAAAATATTTATCCTGCCGGCAGTGCTCACTTTAACGCTATAAACGAAGACGGGATTACTCTCACCGATATCTGGCATCCGCTTGCGGACAAGGATATGATATTTAAGCTTACTGCCTCTATCCCTGCTGATTATTCAGCCATTTCAGAGGCAGATGAAATAATCACATTTGCTGACACTGCTGACAATAACAATAAAATGGTTCTTTTTCGTTTTCCTTATCCGCTCAGGGTCATCCATTTCGCCGCCGGCCCTTATATAAAAGAAGAGACAAATTTTTCCGAGGACAAGACCTTACGTTCCTTCTTCTTTACAGAAGACAAAGATCTTGCACATGGCTATCGCGAGAAAACAAAACATTACCTCGACCGTTATGAAGACCTTCTGGGTCCTTACCCTTATAGTAGTTTTAGCATTGTTGAAAATCGTCTTCCTACCGGTTTTGCGATGCCGACCTTCACCCTGCTTGGGCAAGCTGTTGTGAGACTTCCTTTTATAAAAGATACATCACTTGGCCATGAAGTTCTTCATGAGTGGTTCGGGAACGGTGTTCGTATCGATATGGAACATGGAAACTGGTCTGAAGGATTGACAGCCTATCTTGCTGATCATGCCTTTGCCGTGGAAAAAGGGAGTGGCTCGCAATATCGCAAAGAACAACTCATTAAGTATCAGAGTTTTATTACCCAAGATAATGCCGTGTCACTTGAGGAATTTACCGGCGCTGCTGATGATCTGCCGAATAAACAGGCTATAAGGGCAGTTGGTTATAGTAAAAGCAGCATGTTCTTCCATATACTTAAAATAACTCTAGGTGATACAATATTTCAAAATTCACTACGTGATTTCTATACCCGAATGAAATATCAACAGGCAAGCTGGGCCGATTTGATGACCAGTTTTGAAAATGTTGCCAACATTCAATTGGCGCAGCTTTTTGAACAATGGCTTACCCGCACTGACATTCCTGAATTGACAGTAAAACAGGCACAGGTAAGCGAGACCAATGGTCGGCCTGTTGTTACATTTCAGTTGCTGCAGAAAAATGATCCCCCATATCAACTGACTGTTCCCTTTACCGTCAAAACCGGCAGAGACACTATCAATAAATCAATAACAATCTCAGAAACCATCAACTATGTAGAAGTTCCACTGATTTCCTCTCCAACTGAATTAATCATTGATCCCAGTTATGATATAATGCGGAAACTCAGTCCCGCCGAACTTCCCCCTACGTGGTCACGGTTTGAAGGGTCCGCAACCAAGGTGGCAATAATTGCAGGAGCAGAAAAACGGACCTTGTACGAACCGCTGATAGCTTTGCTGGAAAGCATGAATTGCATAATTATCAATGAAAGTGAGGTTGCTGACTCGGATTTATCTGATGGAGCCTTAATTTTTCTCGGCGCCGAAGGACATATAAGTCGTTCATTATTTTCTCAACCGAAACATCCTTTATCCGGTATAACCATAGATATACGAAACAATCCACTCAATGCTTTACATACAGCCATATTAGTTAGTGCTGAAAGCCGTGACGAGGTGGCTAAAATTGTTCCAAAGCTCGCCCATTATGGAAAATACAGCTATCTTCATTTTCAGAATGGACGTAATAAAAGTAAACAAGTTCAGGAAACCGACTCAGGCCTCAGATATTCTCTTATTAAAAAACCCAAAGGAATAGCAACCCAAACAGCCCAATCTTTTGAAGATATTGTCGTAAAATTGCTCGACAGCCGGGTCATTTATGTTGGTGAGACTCATACCAGCAATGAAGATCATCTTCTGCAGCTTCGAATCATACGGGAACTGTATGATCATGATCCTCGTCTGGCTATAGGTATGGAAATGTTTTCCAAAACATACCAATCGGTACTAGATGACTACCTGGAGCGTAAAACAGAGGAAAAAGAATTTCTTAAAGAATCAGATTATTTCAATAAGTGGAGCTTTGACTATCGCTATTATCGGGATATCATTAAGTTCGCACGTCGGCATAAAATTCCTATCATTGCGCTAAACCTGGAAAAAACAATTGTCAGCAATATTTTCAGCTCAGGCGGCACAGGTTCATTAAATGATGAACAGAGAGACAGTCTACCAGTAGACAGAGACCTTGATGTTCCTGGATATCGTACGCGGCTTGAGTCTGTATTCCAGCATCATGCTTTACCGGGTAACGCACCCGGGGATCGTTTTAAAGGATTTCTGCAGGCCCAAGCCCTTTGGGATGAAACAATGGCCGAAACTATTGCCGATTATCTTCAAGCAAACCCTGATCATCGCATGGTAGTCATTGCCGGGCGTGGACATACTGATAAAGATACCGCCATACCTCCTCGAGTCTATCGACGTTTACCTGTGACCCAGAATATAGTTCTCAATGCAAATGGCAATGAAATCGATGCTGCCAAAGCTGATTTCTTGTTTTTTTCGACACCAGAACCTCTTCCACCAATGCCACTGCTTGGGGTCATGCTTTCTGATACCGAAGGTAAAGGCGCTTTGGTGACCAATCTAAGTCCAAAAGGCAAAGCAAAAGAAGCTGGAATTATGAAAAACGATATGATTGTTGCCCTTGACAATGAGCCAGTAACAGATATCGAAGATGTCAAAATTCTTATGCTTTACAAGGTAGGAAGCGATTCTGTTGCTGTCAGAGTGAAAAGAGAACATACTCTCTTCCCAGATGAAGAACTTGAATTTGATGTATCGCTGAAATCAGCTAATCATCACGGGGAATAAAGAACAAGAGTTAGTACCGGGGGAATATTATATAACGATGATACTCATCCAGAGAACTATTCTTTTATATCTGTACTTTCTCTAATCGCCTTTGCCATCCGGACTGCCTGAACGGTTTTCCCCACATCATGCACTCGAACGATGGACGCCCCATTGTTTGTGCACAGGCCGGAAATTACTGCAGTTGCAACATCTCTCTCTTTAACATCAAGGTCAAGTACTTTACCGATAAAAGACTTTCGAGAATGGCCGACCAAAATCGGGCAGCCTAGCTTCTGAAATTCTTGCAGTCTGTTTAATATTATAAGGTTATGCGCGACGGTCTTACCAAATCCGATTCCTGGATCGATAATAAACCGATCACGGGATACACCTTTTTCATTTGCCCAATTCAGCCGTTCATCCAAAAAATCAATAATTTCCTTTACAACATCATCATAAACAGGATCAACTTGCATGGTTTCCGGGGTACCCTTCATGTGCATAATGATCACTGGAGCACTGGTTTTGCGAACCAGAGAAATCATCTCCGGATCAAAACGAAGTGCACTCACATCATTAATAATATCCGCACCGGCTGTTAATGCTTCCCTGGCTACGATTGCTTTTGTTGTATCAATAGAAATCGGGATCTCATGTTGTTCACGAATAATCGAAATGGCGGTAATAACTCGTTCAAGTTCTTTCTCAATTGAAACTGACTGCGCAAAAGGCCTAGTGGATTCACCTCCCACATCAATGATATCAGCCCCGGCAGCCACCATTTTTCCTGCCTGAGCACGTATTGAATCATCATTTACAAATTCACCACCATCGGAAAAAGAATCAGGAGTAACATTCAAAATACCCATGACCCGTGTTTTTTTTTCAGGACCAAACATGATACGCTCGAAGAATATGATACTGCCTTTTCATTGTCTTGATTATCAGATAGTAAGTGTTGTTAATGCACAGAAGAATTAATTTAAAAGAAGTAGAGTTGCCGGTCGTACCAAAGGAAATGGCCGACAGAAAGACTGATCTGTCGGCCATTTCCCAGTATCTATAAACTATTCTAGTTTTCGTCAGATTCCTGCTCTTGCTGAGCTTCCGGAGCCGGTTCTTCCTGACTACCAGCGGCCTGTTCTTCTTCTGTTACAGTTTCGGGACGATATTCAATTATTATTTTCTCAATATCTTGAAGCACAATTGTTTCTTTTTCCAATAATGCATTGGCCATTGCTTTAAGTATATCCATGTTATCAGTAAGCAATTTGGTTGCCGTATCCTTTGCTAAGATTACCATATCCTTAACAGCAGCATCGATCTGAACAGCTGTTGATTCACTGTAATCACGGTGTTGGGCGATCTCCCGGCCGAGGAAAATCTGCTCTTCTTTTTTGCCGAAGGTAATCGGCCCCATCTCATCACTCATTCCCCATTCGCAGACCATTTTTCTGGCCAGTGCCGTTGCCTGCTCTATATCATTTCCGGCGCCAGTAGTTATTTCTTTAAATATAAGCTCTTCCGCCACCCTGCCGCCTAAAAGAATACACATACGGTCAAGCAGGTATGATTTTGCGTGGGTGTATTTTTCATCAACCGGGAGCTGCTGGGTTAGACCCAGAGCTCTGCCCCTTGGAATTATGGTTACCTTATGGATAGGATCCGATTCAGGCAGCAGTTTCGCTACCAAGGCATGACCTGCTTCATGATAGGCGGTAATTTCTTTTTCTTTTGGCGGAATAATCATGCTGCGGCGCTCAGCGCCCATCATGACCTTATCCTTGGCCTTCTCGAGATCGAGCATGCTTACTTTATCTTCTCCGCTGCGTGCTGCAAGCAGAGCCGCTTCGTTGACCATATTCTCAAGATCTGCACCTGTAAAACCTGGCGTCCCCCTGGCAATTACCGCCCAATCAACGTCTTCGGCAAGCTTTGTCTTTGCTCCATATATTCCAAGGATCTGCTCTCTTCCTTTAACATCAGGAACCGGCACAACCACCTGTCGGTCAAAACGCCCAGGTCTCAAGAGCGCCGGATCCAAGACATCAGGCCGATTGGTTGCCGCTACAATAATCACGCCTTCACTTGATTCAAAACCATCCATTTCTACCAAGAGCTGATTAAGGGTTTGCTCCCTTTCATCGTGTCCGCCACCGAGGCCCGCGCCACGATGCCGTCCTACCGCATCTATCTCATCGATGAAAATAATACATGGGGCATTCTTTTTGCCTTGGTTGAAGAGGTCCCTGACGCGTGAGGCGCCGACACCAACAAACATCTCTACAAAATCAGATCCACTGATAGTAAAAAAAGGTACTTCAGCTTCACCTGCTATTGCTTTAGCGAGCAGGGTTTTCCCGGTTCCCGGTGCACCAGCCAATAAAACACCCTTAGGAATCCGCCCGCCTAAGCGGGTAAATTTTTTGGGGTCTCTTAAAAAATCGATGATCTCTGAAAGTTCTTCTTTCGCCTCTTCAATGCCGGCAACATCCTTAAATGTAACTTTATGCTGACCAGCTTCCATTAATTTAGCGCGAGTTTTTCCAAAAGAAAGAGCGCCGCCCTTTCCACCCATTTGCATTTGTCTCATGAAAAAAATCCATACACCAATGAGCAAAAGCATGGGGAACCAGGAGACTAGTATAGTGACATACCACGGAGTATCTTCTTTCTGTTTTACTGAAATATCAACTCCAGCCTGCCGTAGAAAGGGAATCAATTCCGAATCGTCCGGTGTAATGGTCCTGAACGCGTTTCCGCCGCGCATGGTTCCTGATATTTCATCTCCTTCTATCGAAACCTGGGTAATTGCACCGGATTCGATACTGCTGAGAAAATCACTGTAGGTAATTTCAACGCTCTGCAATTGTGGTTTATTGAAAAGGTTGAACAGCAGAACCATCGTCAACCCGATGACTAACCACATGCTCAAATTTTTGTAAAATGTATTCAAAGAAGACCCCCTAACGAAAAATCAGTTTGAAATTCCGATATCAGCTTTATGACCGGGATTATTTTAATAAATGCTGTGAAGCCAGTTAATTTGCTTCTTAACCATAAGAACAGAAAAAGAAAAAGTCCAGTATTCAATAAACCGTAATGATTTTGTAAATTAAAAATATTCCTGAACCGACTTCACTTGTATTGGGCTCTTTCTTACAGCCTCAATGGCTTTAACCATGGAAAGGGCACCGGAAATCGTCGTAGTATATGGTAAATGATAATCCAAAGCGCTACGTCTAATTGTATACGAATCCTCTGTCGTCCTCGATCCCATGGAAGTGTTGATTATCCAGCTGATTTCTTTGTCCTGGATTTTATCAAGTATATGTGGTCTGCCTTGAGAGATTTTGTTGACCTCAGTGCAGTCAATACTATGCTCCTTGAGATAGGAAGCCGTGCCGCGAGTTGCCAAAATTGCGAACCCCTGCTCAAGAATCCTTTTTGCAACTTGCAGTACAGCTGGTTTATCAGGATGCCGAACACTTATCAGGACATTCCCGTCTTCCGGGACCTTCTGTCCGGCTGCCAGTTGTGATTTTGCAAATGCCAAACCCAACTGATCATCCATGCCCATAACCTCGCCAGTGGATTTCATTTCAGGTCCAAGGAGCGTATCAACATTTCCAAAACGATCAAAGGGAAAAACCGCTTCTTTCACTGCCCAATGCTTCACCTCAACTTCCCTGATAAAACCGAGATCTTTAAGATTCATGCCCAGCATTACTTTAGTGGCGAGCTTGGCAAGAGGAACTCCGGTTGCTTTACTTACAAAAGGAATCGTCCGTGATGCCCGGGGGTTCACCTCCAACACATAAAGAACATTATTCTGTACCGCAAACTGTATATTCATCAGGCCTATTACCTTCAGTTCAAGTGCCATAGACCTGGTAGCCGCCTTAATCTCTTCTATCAATTCAGGCGATAAACTATATGGCGGCAAAACGCAGGCAGAGTCTCCTGAATGAATGCCAGCCTCCTCTATATGTTCCATTATACCACCAATGATGGTAATTTCACCATCTGACAAGGCGTCCACATCCACCTCAATTGCATCTTTAAGAAATTTATCGATTAAAACCGGATGCTCGGAGGAAACTATCATTGCCAGATTCATAAATTGTTTAAGTCCGTCTCTATTATATACAATTCTCATTGCCCGGCCGCCAAGCACATAAGAGGGACGCACCACCACAGGAAAACCTATCTCATCAGCCACTGCTAAAGCCTCGTCAAGTGTTCTCGCTGTCCCATTTGCCGGCTGTAATAAATTCAACTTTTGTAAAAACTGTTGAAAACGCTTGCGGTCTTCAGCTCTATCGATGGAATCCGGTGAAGTGCCGAAAATCGGCACTCCCGCTGCAGACAGAGGAACAGCGAGATTGAGAGGAGTCTGACCGCCAAACTGGACAATAACTCCATCAGGTTTTTCCATTTCAATAATATGCAACACATCTTCCCTGGTCAGTGGTTCAAAATAGAGCTTATCAGACGTATCATAGTCTGTACTTACTGTCTCGGGGTTGCTGTTTACCATGATTGATTCAATATCCATTTCCCTGGCGGCAAAGGATGCATGAACACAGCAATAATCAAATTCAATACCCTGCCCGATCCGATTAGGACCGCCTCCGAGAATCATCACCTTCCGTTTTCCGCTCAATCGTGATTCATCCTCACTTTCATAGGTGGAATAGTAATACGGCGTGTATGCCTCAAATTCTGCAGCACAGGTGTCAACAAGCTTGTAAACCGGTCTTACCCCCTTTTCACCCCGGAGTTCTCGGATATCTTCTTCTGAAATTCCAGTGAGATGTGCTATCTGATAATCGGAGAACCCGAGTTGTTTCACCTGCTGTAGAAACTCCTGATTCAACCCGTTAAAACCTGCGCCTAATATCTTCTGTTCCGTATCGACCAACTGATTGAGATTGTTGAGAAACCAAGGATCGATAAAAGTGAGTTCGTTCAACCTCTCAATGCTCATGCCTCGCTTCAACCCTTCACAAATCTGGAAAATACGTTGGGAGTTCGGTTTCATAAGTGCATTTTCCAGGTCGTGAATATCTAGGTTGAACAGATTGCCCTTACCATCACCTCCAAACCCCATGCGCCCAATCTCAAGGGAGCGAATGCCTTTCTGAAAAGCTTCTTTGAAAGTGCGCCCAATAGCCATTGTCTCACCGACAGATTTCATGGTCGTGGTCAACACATCTTCGGTTTCAGGAAACTTCTCAAATGTCCAGCGTGGAATTTTAACAACACAATAATCAATTGTTGGCTCGAATGATGCGTAAGTCTCTCGGGTAATATCATTGGGAATTTCATCCAGAGTGTAGCCAACGGCCAATTTTGCTGCTATTTTAGCAATTGGAAATCCAGTTGCCTTGGAGGCCAGAGCAGAACTCCTCGAGACTCGCGGATTCATTTCAATTACCACGAGATCGCCGTCAACAGGATTAACTGCAAACTGGACATTGGAACCACCTGTTTCAACCCCGATCTCCCTCATAATGGCAATCGATGCATTACGCATCAACTGATACTCTCGATCCGACAGCGTCTGTGCGGGAGCCACAGTTATGGAATCTCCAGTATGTACCCCCATGGCATCCATATTTTCAATGGAACAGACAATTACTACATTGTCATTTTTATCTCGCATTACTTCCAATTCATACTCTTTCCACCCCAGCAGGCTGCGTTCCAACATGACCTCATTATTGAGACTCAGGTCAAGACCGGACACACATAACGACTCAAGCTCCTGCCTGTTATAGGCTACTCCGCCACCGGTACCGCCCAACGTAAAGCTTGGCCTGACAATAATGGGAAATCCGACCATATCGGCGGCGTCTTTTGCCTCTTCCAGAGTATGAATTATTGCGCTTTCCGGCACCTTTAAGCCAATCTTGCGCATGGCATCTCGAAACTGCTCACGGCCTTCAGCCTTCTGTATAACCTTGACATCGGCTGCCAGCATTTCAACATTATACTTGTCCAGGACCCCCATTTCAGCCACTCTTAAAGCTGTATTCAAACCGGTCTGCCCTCCCAGTGTCGGTAGTAGGGCATCGGGCATCTCCTTTTCAATTACCTTAGCTAACATTTCCGGAGTAATTGGTTCAATATAAGTGCGGTCGGCTAACTCAGGGTCAGTCATAATAGTAGCAGGATTTGAGTTAATCAAAACAACCTCATATCCCTCCTCTTTGAGCGCTTTAACTGCTTGAGCTCCTGAATAGTCAAACTCGCAGGCTTGACTGATTATAATAGGCCCAGAGCCTATTATGAGAATCTTCTGTATGTCAGTTCTTTTAGGCATATGATTAACTGGCTAATTGGATTTAATAAGATAACCACCCCTATTAGACTTAATAGGATTTACACCCAATAGTTTATCGTTTAATTAAATATTTTCCTGATCTTTCATCATGTCAACGAATCGATCAAACAGGTACAAAGAGTCATGCGGCCCTGGAGCATTTTCCGGATGGTACTGAACAGAAAAAGCAGGAAGTTCTCTGTGTCGCATTCCTTCAAGGCTACCGTCGTTGAGATTGACATGGGTTAACTCGACCTCGTCAGGATCCAAGCTATCTAAATCGACACAAAAGCCATGATTCTGGGAGGTTATTTCAATTCGTCCAGTTAATAAATCTTTAACCGGCTGATTCGCCCCGCGATGTCCGAATTTAAGCTTATATGTACTCCCGCCAAAAGCCAATC
>CAMYJP010000054.1:0-3683 GCA_947258675.1 uncultured Desulfobulbaceae bacterium
ATGTTGCTTAATAATGGATTGAAATCCCATTTTTGCTTTCCCAAGACGTTTTGAAACCGAAAAATCCCTTTCTTTCTACCTCCTCATGAATAAAGCGGGTTAGGAGATCATGTGCCTTTATGAAAATCTCCTTATTATCATGGTATCATTAAGTCCATTAGAGTATTATTGTGGCATGCATGAAATGTCCATAGCAATGAACATTATTGAACTTGCTGCAGATGCTGCCAGGAGCGAAGGTGGTAATACTATTACCGGCATCGAGTTGGAAATCGGCACCCTTTCCGGGATTATGACAGAATCTTTAGAGTTCTGCTTTGAAGCCGCCTCCAACAATACCATGGCCCAGGGAGCTCAACTCAAAATTCATTTAATTCCCGGGAAAGGTCTCTGTATCTCCTGCAATAATGAAATTCCCGTGGAATCCATTGGTGCCCAATGTCCCCATTGTGGAGAATATCTGCTGAATATTCTCCAAGGTAAAGAACTGCGGCTCAAAGCCATCACAATTGACGAGTAAAGAAAATCATGTGCGATTCATGCGGTTGCAGCCAAACAGACGAACACATTACCTATACCAAGCTGGATAACCACGGGAAACATCACGATCATCACCATGATCACCCCCACACCTACCAACAGCGAACTGTTGAGGTAAAAAAAGATATACTTTCAAAAAATGATTCTCTGGCCCAGGAGATCAGGCAGTATTTTAAATCCAACTGCATTCTCGCCCTGAACCTGGTCAGCTCACCCGGTTCAGGGAAAACTACTATTCTTGAAAAAACCATTACCGCACTGCAGAAAGAACTATCTTTGGCAGTTATTGAAGGAGACCAGCAAACACTGCATGACGCACAGAGGATTGAAGCGGCAGGCGCTCCAGCCATTCAAGTCAACACGGGTAGCGGCTGTCACCTGGACGCTGACATGATACATCGAGCGCTGGAGAAACTCTCGCCTCACAAAAACTCCTTGCTCTTCATCGAAAATGTCGGCAATCTGGTATGTCCGGCTTTGTTTGACTTAGGTGAAGCTCATAAAATTGCCATTATCAGTGTAACAGAAGGCGAGGATAAACCATTAAAATACCCAACCATGTTTCAGGCTGCCGACATCTGTCTCATCAATAAAGTTGACCTGCTGCCCTATGTTGACTTTGACGTCAACCGCTGTATCGAGAACGCCAAAAAAGTAAACAACAGACTGACTTTTTTTGAACTCTCAGCTAAAAGCTGCCAGGGTATGGATTTATGGTTTGACTGGCTCAGACGTCGGTTGAACGAAATCCAGGTTTCTTGAAAAATGGCGGAATCTAATGGAGCGACGGAAAATCCATATCAACGGTACTGTTCAAGGAGTTGGTTTCCGTCCTTTTGTTTACAAACTGGCCACCGACAATCATTTGACAGGGTTTGTGACCAATACACCCACCGGGGTGGACATTGAAGTGCAGGGTGGAGCAGATGCTCTTGCTGTGTTTCTTGACAATCTAAGGTCATACCCACCACCGTTGGCGTTGCTCACCGAAGTTATATCCCAATCAATTCAACCTATCCCTGACACACAATTCTCAATCCGGGCATCAGAACCCCAGGGCGATGTAGCCACCCAAATTTCGTCGGACACAGCCATATGCGATGAATGTTTGACAGAGCTCTTTGATCCTGATGATAGGCGTTATCGATATCCGTTTATTAACTGCACGAATTGCGGTCCGCGTTATACAATTATTGAAAACATTCCTTATGACCGATCAACAACCAGCATGCGAAACTTTGAAATGTGCGAGGCGTGCAAAATCGAATATGAAGACCGAACCGGGCGCCGTTTTCATACCCAACCGAATTGCTGCTCAGATTGCGGTCCGTATATTTCCCTCCATACTGCGGATCGCCAGTTACAATCAACAGCTGACACAGCAATTAGCGACACGATCGATCTTTTACAGAAAGGTTCTATTGTCGCCATTAAAGGACTGGGTGGCTTTCACCTGGCAGTAGATGCCACAAACGAAGAGGCAGTTATAAAACTGAGACAGCGGAAGGGCCGTGAAGAAAAGCCTTTTGCAATTATGGTCGACAGTCTTACTTCAGCCAGAACCATATGCAATCTTGACAAAGAGCAAGAAAGTCTCCTTTTATCAGTGCAAAGCCCAATTCTGCTGGCCGACAAATCGACAAATCACTTCATCTGTGAAGGTGTAGCACCTTGCAACGATATGTTCGGTATCATGCTGCCTTACACTCCACTTCACCATCTTCTGTTACAGGGTGGAATACGAGCCTTGGTCATGACCAGCGGTAATTACAGTGATGAGCCAATCTGCGCCAACAATGCTGATGCTTTTGAACGTTTAGGCAGTATTGCCGACTATTTTCTTCTCCATAATCGGGACATCTATCTTAGAAACGACGACTCTATTGTTATCCGTATAGCTGACAAGTTTCAAATAATCCGACGTGGCAGGGGATACAGCCCAAGACCGCTGGTAGTCGAAAAGACACCACTCCCTGTTTTGGCAGTTGGCGGAGAACTGAAAAATACAATCTGTATGCTGAAAAATAATCAGGCAATAGTGAGCCAGCACATTGGTGATTTAAAAAATCTGGAAGCTTACACCTCATTTCAAAAAACCATAGAGCATCTGCAGCTTGTTTTTCAAATTTCCCCAAAACTCATTGTTCACGATCTTCACCCCGGTTATTTATCAACACGATGGGCAAAAGAGCAAAAAGAGATAAAAACTCTTGGTGTCCAGCATCACCATGCGCACCTTGCCGCCTGTCTGGCCGAAAATAATAACAAAGGGCCTGCTATAGGTATAATTATGGATGGAACAGGATATGGAAGTGACGGGTCTATCTGGGGTGGCGAAATTCTGGTCGGAGATTCCAGCGATTACTCCAGGTATGCGTGTCTTGAACCCATGCCGTTGCCCGGGGGTGATGCAGCTATTGCAGCCCCCTGGCGGACAGCTGTTGCTTATCTTTTTGCAGCTTTCGGAGATCAGTTCCCAAATTTGCCTTTCCTGGAAATGCATGACAGGGCACCAATACTGGAAATGGTAAAAAAACAATTTAACACTCCAATGACGAGCAGCTGCGGCAGACTATTTGATGCTATAGCAGCATTATGCGGTGGCAGGCAGACTATCTATTATGAAGCCCAGGCAGCCATAGAATTAATGCAGGCCGCAGGTAAAAAATATGACAAGTCCTTTTCCTACGATATAATACAAAATGGTTCCATCAAGCTCATGTCGGTGCAGTCAATTATCAAATCAGCTGTGGCCGCCATTACCAAGGGAGAACCAATAGAAAAGATCAGCCGCCGCTTTCACCAGACCCTGATAGAACTTTTCACTGAAACGGTAATCCTTGCCAGCGTTGATAGTGGGATCAGAACCATTGCCTTAAGTGGTGGTGTGTTCCAAAACAGGCTCTTAGTTGAAGGAATGCTTTCCTCCCTGAATAAAGTTGGTTTTTCAGTATTGACGCACTCGTTGGTCCCTACAAACGATGGCTGTATTTCTCTGGGTCAGGCTATGATCGGCAGGAAACACCTCTTAACGATATAGCATGTACCTGATAAACCAATTAAAGAAAAGCATATTACTTTTTAATATAAATAATCCATTCAAAATAATAACCACCTATATATCATAAATTCAACTTTCTGAT
>CAMYJP010000054.1:3730-14205 GCA_947258675.1 uncultured Desulfobulbaceae bacterium
ATTTATTACTGACCGTAAACCGGCAACTGTAAACTGTAAACCCTTCAAACGAGCTAGTTTAAATACTAATTACTTATGAAATACTAATTGGTTCCGTTACGTCAGAAAGTTGAGTCATAAATAGGCCATACCCAGGCCGGTTCGCATTCAACCAGATTTAAGAATAATCAAGGAGATACTATGTGCTTAGCAGTTCCCGGTAAAATTATTGGAATTTTTGAGGAAGCAGGCCTGAAAATGGGCAACATCGATTATGCCGGTACCGTAAACAAGGCCTGTCTTGAATATATCCCTGATGTTACAGTCGGCCAGTATACGGTCGTTCACGCCGGATTCGCATTATCTATCATTGATGAGGCAGAGGCTTTGAAAAGCTATGAAGCCTGGGAAGAGCTGATTGAAACAGCATCGAATCAAGGTGATGATCAATACAGCGATCAGCTGCGGACAATTCGCAGCTTGAAAAATGATATAAAAACAAAGGCCTAGCTATTTTTCAGACGACCACAAGTTATATTTGCTCTATTTCAAAGAGTATTTGAGGCGTCACCTAGCTGTCATAAGGTTAAGCATCAAATACTCCTGGCAGGTGTTAAGGAACTAGAATGAAATATCTCGATGAATACAGAAACCCGGTTTTGGCCAAAAAAATACTTGCAAACATTAAAGACACAGTCACCCGGTCATGGACCATTATGGAAATTTGTGGGGGACAGACGCATTCCATTATCCGGAGCGGTATTGACCAACTGCTGCCCAGTGAAATTGAACTGGTGCACGGACCCGGCTGTCCGGTCTGTGTAACACCTCTGGAGACAATTGATAAGGCAATTGCCATTGCCGGTTTGCCGGATGTTATTTTCTGTAGTTTCGGAGATATGCTGCGTGTCCCTGGGAGCACAAAAGACCTTCTGATGGTCAAATCTGAGGGGGGAGATATCCGTGTCGTCTATTCCCCATTGGAAGCAGTTAAAATTGCCCGCCGACACCCAGACAAAAAAGTTGTTTTTCTTGCTGTTGGCTTTGAAACTACTGCACCAGGCAATGCAATGGCCATAATGCAGGCGGCCAGGGAAGGACTAACTAATTTTTCCGAACTGGCAAGCCATGTTCTGGTCCCGCCGGCTATGAAAGCGCTGCTCTCTTCACCTGAAAACCGGGTTCAGGGTTATCTTGCAGCAGGTCATGTCTGCACTGTAATGGGTTTGGAGGAGTACGACCCCATCGCAGAAGAATTCAAGGCACCTATCGTGGCCACAGGCTTTGAACCGATGGACATTCTTGAAGGAATTCTTCTCATTGCGAAACAGCTTGAGGAAGGCCGCCATGATGTTGAAAATCAGTATACTCGATTGGTGCAAAGCCAAGGGAATAAGAAGGCAAAAGAAATGGTGAGCACTATTTTTGAAATTTGTAATAGACAATGGCGGGGAATCGGTGAACTGCCGGCAAGCGGTCTGAGAATCAGAGACCAATTTGCAGGATTTGATGCCGAAAAACTATATAATGTCCATGATTTGCATGTATTGGAATCAGAGAAATGCATTAGCGGCCAGATACTTCAAGGGATGAAAAAACCCGTCGAATGTTCTGCCTTCGGCAATGAGTGCGTTCCAGAGCATCCCTTGGGTGCTACCATGGTTTCAAGCGAAGGCGCCTGTGCAGCATATTATAAATACAATCGTAGAACTTCTGGACCACAATCATAGAAAAACATAACTTCAGGTATACCATTTATGTCTATTGATCCTACTTCATTATTCTGCCCAATGCCCATTATGGATCATGATACTGTTCAGCTTGCCCATGGAAGCGGTGGCAGGTTGTCGGCTGATCTGATTGACAAGCTGTTTCTTCCAAGATTTGGCAATGCAATACTCAACAAACTGGAAGACCAGGCTCTGCTGGATTGTCCGGCAGGGCTTCTGGCTTTTTCAACTGATTCATTCGTTGTTGACCCTTTATTTTTCCCAGGTGGCAATATCGGAGAACTGGCAATTAACGGCACTATAAACGATATCTGCATGGGCGGCGCAAACCCCAGGTATATCAGTACGGCCTTTATCATTGAGGAAGGTTTTCCCATTGAAAATCTGCACCGTATTCTAATCTCAATGGAGCAGGCCGGAAAAGAGGCAGGGATAACAGTAGTCACCGGTGACACCAAGGTCGTCAACAAGGGAAGTTGTGATAAGCTCTTTATTACCACGGCCGGGATAGGATTTGTTCCGGAAGGGGTAGCTCTCTCAGCCGCTAACATTCAGCCCGGAGATGTTTTAATTCTTTCCGGCACCCTTGCAGACCATGGTATGGCCGTTATGACCAGCAGAGAAAACCTCTCCTTTCAAACGAAGATCCAAAGCGATACTGCAGCGCTTAACGGCCTGGTCGAGAGAATGATTGGGATATCGAAAAACATTCGGGCCTTGCGTGACCCTACACGAGGAGGTTTGGCGACCACATTAAATGAATTTGCCAATTCATCTAAAATAGGTCTGGAAATTGTAGAGGAAAAAATCCCGGTTGCTCCGCCGGTGCGAGGAGCATGTGAAGTATTAGGGATTGATCCACTTTACGTAGCCAATGAGGGGAAACTGATTGCTGTTGTTCCGGAGACTATTGCTGAAAAAGTTCTGGAGGCGATGCATACACATCCTTTAGGGCAATTCGCTGAAATAATAGGTCGGGCAGTAGAAGAACATCCCGGAATTGTCACCATTGAGACATTGCTTGGAGCCAGCCGTATTGTAGACATGCCGGTAGGTGAACAACTACCAAGAATCTGCTAGCCTGAATATTTTATCTGCGACCGCACCATATGAACTATCCAAGCTGAACAAAACTTCCTCTCAATCTCCAGCAAATTAGAAACTTTTTTTCTTAAAATTTGTTCAATAGTTTATTTGATTTGCTACATTTTAAAGGGCTCGAAGCTCAATTATCCAAACTGGGGATTCAATTTTTAAAATAATTCCTGCCTGTCTACTCAAAAAATGTTTTAAAATCGTAAATTTATTATTAGGATAAATCAGTTGTCTTTTTTGCTTCTTTTTTTTTACTATGTAAACGATAAGTAAATTCTCTCTCCAAATATAGCTATTTATTAATACATAAAAACTTAAATAATGTTGAATCCAAGAAAGGCTGTCATTGATCTGTCTAAACAAGGCAGAGACTTTTTAAGAATGAAGCGTTACAAGGAGGCTGAAGCCACCTTTCGTGAAGCGCTTGGGCTTGATCCGAAGAATGCCTATATCCTGGTGGGGTTGGGAGATCTTTACCGGGTGATGAAACGATTCGAGGAGGCCATTAATTTTTATAGTCAGGTCTTGGAGTTTGACAAACTAAACATCTTTGCTCTTAGAGGAAGCGGTGACGCATACAGGGCCTTGCAGCAGCCTCTAAAAGCCGTACCTTTCTGGATGAAAGCCCTAGAGTGCAACGAGAGGGACACTCATTTATTAACCAGACTGGCCGATGCCTACATGAAAACGGGCAATGTGATCGAATCTGAAAAGTTCTACCTCAAAGCCCTAGATATCGATCCAAAAGATAAATACGCATTAGTCGGGATTGGCAACCTTTACTACAAAACTGGTCAGGACCGTAATGCGCTAGCTTATTTTGAACAATTCCTGCGTCAAGATGATAAATATGTCGCTGTTCTCACAATGGTAGGCAACATCTTTCGGAGGTTGAAGGACTTTGAAAAAGCAGTGCTTCACTTTGAAAAAGCACTGGAACAGGAACCGTGGAACGCCTTTGCACTTTATGGCATAGGGGATTGTCAACGCTGGATGAAAAACTATGAGCAGGCTATTTTCTGGTGGCTCAAATTACTTGAGCGGGAGCCGGAAAACCAGGTTGTGCATTCCAGGGTTGGAGACGCCTTTTTCAATCTTGATAATCTGGAAAAGGCGATGGAACATTATAAAATGAGCCTGCGGAATGGTTTTGAACTGTATGCTTTACTCGGCCTTTCCGGAATATATCGCCACCGGGGTGACTTTGAACAGGCAGAAGCCTGTTGCAAGGAAATCCTGACCAAGGTCCCGAATCACTATCGTGGATTAAAAGAATTAATTGAAATCTATGAGACCAAAGGGGATATTGAAAAAGCGGATGAAATCCGTACACAATTAAACGCTTAAAAACACACGCCGCCAGTTTAAACATCATGTAAGACGCAATTCCAGATTATTCAGCTTATATGCGATTGCATTCGTCTTCGATTTTATTACCCTTGCTCTGTGCTGAATAATTTATTCACACTATTGTTCTTTTACGCATTCAAAAACGATCAAAAAGTTTTAGAAGAATCGAGCAACAGGGTAACAGGCCCTTTGTTTACAAGAGATACTTCCATCATTGCCCTGAATTCTCCGGTAACAACTGCGACTCCTTTTTTTTTAATTTCTTCGATAAAAACCTGGTAGAGTTCTTCAGCATGGCGGGGCGGCGCCGCACCTGCATAACTTGGACGTCGTCCTTTCCGACAGTCACCGAATAGAGTAAATTGTGAAATAACCAAAACCTTCCCGCCAACATTCAGTACAGAACGATTCATAAGTCCTTTCTCATCCTGAAAAATCCTCAGATGAATAATTTTTTCAGCAAGATAGACGGCATCCTTCTCGCTGTCCTCCTTATGAACACCTAGGAATACAACCAGTCCTTCCCCAATGCTGCCCTTGACCTTTTTGTTAACACTAACCGATCCCTTGTCAACCAACTGGACAACAGCTCTCATACACTTGGCCCCGAATTATCAATTTTATAATACTGACAGCTGGTTACCAAACTTCCTATTTTTCAATACACCTTTTATTGTATGTATTCACCTCTGATTTGACAACCGCAGGTCACCTTGACAAGCCTGTATGGGTAATTATCTTTTAATGAGAATCATTTTCAAAAAAAACTGGGACTTCACTCGCCTTAATGAAAGTCATCACCTTACAACTTTCTGGCGGAGGATTAAACTATGAACAACGCCAAACAACTCATTAAAAGAAGGCAACACAGACGTAGAAAAATTTCGGGACACATTATGGTCTCAAATACAGCCCATAATGGACCTATTATCGACATAAGTTTGGGTGGAGCCTCGTTTCAATATGTTGAGGATAACGAGTGCCAAGATACAGGAATTAAACTCGGAACCATCATCGGCAGTGACCTTTGCCTGAGCCAGATACCAATTGAAGCGGCCAATGTTTCCAAACAGAAGAAGGGAAATATTGTACTCTGTCGGTGCGGCTTAAAATTCGGAGAATTATTACCGGAATCCAAAAAGAAACTAACCCAATTCTTGCTCAACCACTCCTTAAATCGGGAAAAAAGCAAATTGCGCGCCAACCTTAAGGTTCTGAAGGGAAATAAGAACAGCAACAATATGAGAGATCACCGCCGTCCAATAGACAAATAGTTCACACCTTGCAAAGATCTGCTCACGCAAACCTACATAATTTCCTTTATTACATTCTGCCGTAAGAGCTTAGCTCAGTGCTCAATAACTAAATTCGTGAACCGACAGAATGATAACATGCCTCCCGATCAACAAGTGGTAAGGCTAGAAAATCATTTATTTCAGCGAGCATCTCATTCTTATTCTCTTTCAGCAAACCGGATATGCGGATATAATTATTTTCATGATCACATAGTATATAGGTGGCAATGCTGTTGAGATGTTCAAGCAGCATTTTGAGCTCCAATATAGTCCCTTCAGGAGTCTGCTGACTAAATCTTCCGAAACGTATTTCATCGAGAAGAGGATTTTCAGGCCCGCCAAAAGTGGTGTCACCGCCGTACAGCCAAAGTCTTCGAAGGCGAACAAATTCAGGCTCTATTTCATTTATAAGCTTTGCAGTTTCAAGAATATGGTTATGCCAGTTATCTGAGCCGCCCAAGCCAAGAAGGACGTAAAAGGAGATTTCTATTCCAGCCTCTTTGAGCCAATCAGCCGTTTCCTTAATTATTTTTCTAGATTGTCCTTTCCTATGATATCGAAGAGTTGCATCATCGCCGGATTCAAGGCCTATATGCACCCTGTTTAATCCAGCTTTAGAGAGTTCCTTAATGGCCTCTTTTTTCAGCTGCCAAAGTGTTGATGCCCTGGCATAACAGGTCAAACGATCGATCGAAAAAAAACGCCGAATGTATCGTGCAATTTCAGAAATTGCATCCACGCCAGTCAGTAAAGGATCTGCATCTCCGAGGAACACTGTGTCTCTTTGCACGCCTTTTTGTTTGAAGGTATCTATGTCTCGCTTGATTTCAGTAACTGATCGAATGGAAAACTCCGGCACCCCCAGATGAGGATAAATACCACAGAAACGGCAGCGATTCCATTTACAACCTCTTGTCACACGAATGAGAAGGCTCCGGTATTCACTGGGCGGCCTGATAACTGGAATTTCCGGGGAGTCATTGATGAGTGCCATAATGATTGATCTATTAAGCTGCTATTCTGAAGGCTGGGCTGAGCGAATAGATTAAGGAATTATTTGAATGTAAATAATCCGGCGGAGCATCTCTTTTGGAGAATTTAATTCTCTATACATTGCAAGTTTACCTTATGTATACAGATCGTATGCAAAAAATCGATTTCCAGTTCTCGCTTCTCTTCGCTTGGCTCCTCTTAACAAAATCTCAATACAACAGGGAATTGTTGATGGAAATGGTCCAAAACTGCCTTCCAATAAATGATAAAATTGCCGTTATTTTATATTAATATCCATATTATAGCAAACCGCATCCGGTCCTTAAAAAACCTCCTGCTCAGCTGTCCTTCTTCTTCAGCCTCCAGAAAAAGCACCTGTCGTGCCCATGAAAAATAGTGCGGATAGAATTATCAATAATTGATTGATGAAGAATTCCGTGCAATTTACTTTATAATTATTACTATCAACATAAATAATACGAAAAATTGATGCCCATTTCAGAAAAAACAAAGATGTTTGTTTTATTGATTTAATGAGGTTCGAATCCAAATACAGTTTCTCGAAACACACTCCATACTTCTCATTTTTTAATACTTATTATCCTGATAAAGTCACATAATACTAGAAATATTCCGAACACAAATTTGCTGAAACCATGATCTGTAATCAATTGATTATTCTGAAAATTATACTTCAATATACATTGCATACGTTACAAAACATAAGGCAACCATTTTTATCCATCATCTAATCAAAACCGGAGGAGGCACTATGAAAAAACTTTTTATTTTCTTCAGCCTGGCGATCCTAATTCTGGCGGCAAATACAGAGGTATTGGGGCGTACTTTCGTTACCATAGGCACAGGAGGTGTGACAGGTGTTTAGTATCCGACAGGGGGTGCGATCAGTAGAATGGTTAATAAAAAATTTTCACAGTACAATATTAAGGCAACTGTGGAATCAACAGCTGGCAGCGTTTATAACATTAATGCCGTATTAAGCGGTGACCTAGAATTCGGCGTTGCCCAGTCAGATCGGCAGTATCAAGCTTATAACGGTATTGCAGAATGGAGTGAAAGCGGACCTCAGAAAGATCTGCGAGCTGTTTTTTCCATCCACCCTGAAGCCATCACCCTTATCAGTGCTGCCCAGAGCGGAGTAGCATCCGTAAATGATCTGAAGGGAAAACGAGTAAACATCGGCAACCCCGGATCAGGACAACTTCAAAACTCAAAAGACATACTGAATGCTTTTCGTGTAGGTCTCGAGACACTGCACCCAGAACAGGTAAAAGCAGTGGAGGCTCCAGGATTGTTGCAAGACGAAAAAATTGATGCTTTTTTCTACACGGTGGGCCATCCAAACGGCAATATCAAGGAAGCGACATCCGGAAGAATCAAAGTCAATATAATTCCTGTTCGAGGCAAAGGTGTGGATGATCTTTTGAAACGTTTTTCCTATTATGCCAAAGCGATAATTCCAATCAAATTCTATCCCAATGCTGGCAACAAGGAAGACGTGGAAACTATCGGTGTCAAAGCGACGTTTGTGTGTTCAACCAAATTGGATGAAGCAATAGTTTATGCTATTACTAAAGAGGTATTCGACAATCTTGAAGACTTTAAAAAACTTCACCCCGCCTATTCTGTGCTTACCAAGGAAAATATGCTTCAGGGTCTCTCCGCTCCTCTTCACCAAGGAGCCTTAAAATACTATAGTGAGGCAGAACTGGTAAAATTTATTGACCCGAAATTGATTCCCTAATCCTGTGGCTTTAACCAGCCAGGAATTATGATGGGGTTGCGCGACCAAAAATATGCCCAGGAAATTCTCAAGGCGGAGTCCGGAGATATCCGCGTACTCCGCCATCATGAAAAACTGCTGGTCGGAGCGGTTGCCATTGGCTGGAGCCTGTTTCAGCTTTCTCTTGCCGGTTTTCTCGTACTTGATTCCACAAAAACACGAGCTATTCACCTTGCCTTTGCTTTAGCTCTCGTTTATCTGCTTGTCCCCTGTGTAAAACACCCGAAAAAAAGGCTCCGTTTTTTTTCAGTTATCGATCGAATTCCTCTTATCGACTATATGTTCAGCCTTGCCGGGATACTGTGTGCTCTCTATATTGTCTTTGATTACAGTGGGATCGCCATGCGAGCCGGAGTTCCACTTACCCGGGACCTTGTAATTGGAACAATCCTTGTTCTTCTCTTGCTTGAGGCGGCAAGAAGGGTTATCGGGCCGGCGCTGTCAATAATTGCCATACTTTTTTCAACCTATGCGTTCTTAGGTCCTCATTTACCGTACCTGTTCGCTTTTAAAGGAGTGTCGCTCAGCAAGTACCTCAGTAATATAACCCTGTCAACCGAAGGGATATATGGCATACCCCTTGGTGTTTCAGCCTCAATTGTTTATCTTTTCGTACTGCTTGGTGCCCTGTTGGAAAAAGCAGGGGCAGGGAGATTTTTCACCAACTTGGCTCTTGCTGTACTTGGAAAATACAAGGGAGGACCGGCCAAGGCAGCTGTAGTCTCTTCCGGAGCTACCGGACTTGTTTCAGGCTCTTCAATTGCTAATATCGTCACCACGGGTCCATTCACAATTCCACTGATGAAAAAAATTGGCTATCCTGCAAAAAAGGCAGCCGCAATTGAGGTAGCAGCCAGTACGGATGGACAATTGATGCCACCGATAATGGGAGCCGCTGCATTTATTATTGCCGAATATGTGAACGTACCGTATATCGAGGTGCTTAAAGCTGCTGCAATTCCAGCATTTGTCTCCTATTTCGGGCTATTTTGCATTACCCACCTTGAAGCATCAAAACTTGGGATCATGGGTCTGAGCAAAGAAGACATACCGGTTTTCTTTGCTACATTAAGACAGGGTCTGCACTATTTCCTGCCTCTCGGGCTTTTGATATATGAACTTGTAGTGCTTCGCCATTCTCCAGAGCTTGCTGCTTTCAAATCAATAGTTCTCTTATTAATCGTTATTATTTTTCAGGAGATCGTTCAGTGTTTTACTAAAAATCGTGGGTTGAAAGACGGTTTGGTAAGGGGGATTAGGATAATAGGCAGTGGATTGATTCAGGGATCCAAAAATATGATGTCCGTGGCCTTGGCCTGTGGGGCTGCCGGTATCATAGTTGGAGTGGTAAATATGGGAATCGGCGGTATGATTACTATGATTGTTGAAGAGTTGGCAATGGGCAATATATTTCTGCTCCTGCTGATTACAGCTCTGGCCAGTCTGCTCCTGGGCATGGGATTGCCGACCACTGCCACGTATATTGTCATGGCCTCTCTAACCGCGCCGATTATCGTTGAAGTCGGCAATCTCTATGGATATGCTATTTCAATCATGGCTGCCCATCTTTTCTGTTTCTATTTCGGCATTCTGGCTGATGACACACCTCCTGTGGGACTGGCTGCTTATGCTGCTTCGGCTATTGCGGGATCTGCTCCCATTGCCACAGGTATTCAGGGTTTTCTTTACGATATTAGAACATCGATTATTGCCTTTCTGTTTGTCTTCAACCCAGACCTGCTGCTGTATTCCATTAATTCCTGGGCCCATGGATTGCTTATTTTTGTGATGGCGCTTATTGGCATTTCTGCATTTGAATGTTTTGCTCAAGGGTGGTGCTTGACAAAAATAAAAGTGTATGAGGTTCCTTTTTTTCTGGCCGCTGCTTTAGTACTTTTTCATCCCGGAGTTCTTGCCACAGTAGTTGGTATTGATCAGGCCCTGAAATATACTTTATTTCCTGTTGGTATTGGGCTTTATGCTGCGGTCGTCCTCATCCAAAAAGTACGCCTCAGGTCTGGTGCCAAATAAAAAAAAGGACAAGAATTACCATCGCCTTTATTGTGCAATGTTTCTGTTTTTTACAAACATAGTTGTGCAAATGGGGGCTTCAGCTTTTAGCAAAAGGAATGCTCTTTAATTTCAGCTAATTACAAAGCAAGAATTCTGGTTCTATTCTTGCAACCTTATTCATTAAACTATAACTGAAATATAATATACAGGCGCATC
>CAMYJP010000055.1 GCA_947258675.1 uncultured Desulfobulbaceae bacterium
GTAGAGATAAAATACTCCAGAACCCCAAGGCCTTCTCGGAAATTTGCCTTGATTGGTGACTCAATAATTGCGCCGGATGGTTTCGCCATCAAGCCCCGCATACCAGCAAGCTGCCTGATCTGGTCTTTACTTCCCCGAGCACCGGAGTCTGCCATAATAAAAATCGGATTGAGACTGGGTACTTCTATCAATTTATTCTCAGCATCACGAAGGAAGTCAACACTCATCTCACCCATCATTTCTTTAGCGACATCTTCAGTGGCTCTGGACCAGACGTCTATCACCTTGTTATATTTTTCTCCCACCGTAATCAAACCGTCGGTGTATTGTTTCTCCACGTCAAGAACTTCACTCTCCGATTTGGCGAGGATTTCCTCCTTGTTTACTGGAATAATCATATCATTAACGCATATGGAGATACCGGCGCGGGTAGCATATTCAAACCCGAGGTCCTTTAATCGATCTGCCAGAATGACAGTTTCCTTGGTACCGGCATGACGGTAAGTAAAGTCAATCAACCAGGCCAGCTCTTTTTTATTCATTACTTTGTTGATAACAGCAAAAGGGACCTTGGCAGGCAAAAGTTCACCAAGCAGAATTCTTCCCGGAGTGGTATTTTCCAATTTACCGTCAATACGCACCTTTATTTTTGCATGCAAATCAACCTGTCCATAATCATAGGCTATCCGGACCTCTTCAGGAGAAGAAAAATGTTTACCTTCCCCTTTGCTCATTAACCTGTCCCTGGTCATATAATATATGCCAAGAACGATATCCTGGGTTGGAATAATGACCGGCCCCCCATGAGCAGGAGACAAAATATTATTCGTAGACATCATCAAAACCCTGGCCTCGGTTTGGGCCTCCACAGACAATGGCACATGCACAGCCATCTGATCCCCGTCAAAATCAGCATTAAATGCCATTGTGACAACCTCTTCTAAAACGTCCCAAACTTCTTTGGAACTCTTTTCAACCATCTTTCTTGCGCTTTTGATGGTTGTCACGTAACCGAGTGATTCCAATTTATTGTAAATAAATGGTTTGAACAGCTCCAAAGCCATTTTTTTTGGAATACCACACTGATGTAACCGCAGATGAGGTCCGGCCACGATGACTGACCGGCCGGAATAGTCGACCCTTTTTCCCAGCAGGTTCTGGCGGAATCGTCCTTGCTTACCTTTAAGCATATCACTGAAGGATTTCAGTGGTCGTTTGTTCGGACCTGTTATCAAGCGGCCCCGGCGGCCGTTATCAAATAATACATCCACCGCCTCTTGAAGCATACGCTTTTCATTACGAATTATGATATCAGGAGCATCCAGTTCCAGAAGCCGCTTAAGACGATTATTTCTGTTGATTACTCGTCGATAAAGATCATTGAGATCCGAAGTGGCAAACCGGCCGCCTTCAAGCGGAACCAGTGGACGAAGGTCAGGAGGAAGCACCGGGATTACATCGAGAATCATCCACTCCGGCCGATTCCCGGAGTCCCTGAAAGCCTCAACCACTTTCAACCGTTTACCCAATTTATTACGCTTGGTTTCAGATCCTGTTGCCCGCATATCTTCGCGTATTGTTTTAGATAATTCCTGAAGTTCTAGCCCCTTCAACAGCTCCTTAATTGCTTCAGCTCCTATGCCCACCCTGAATCTGCCGGCAAATTCGTCCATGGCTTGACGATATTTTTCTTCTGAAAGCAGAGACCCGACTGGGATCACAGGTTCTTCTGATTCTATGACCACGTAAGACTCAAAATAGAGTATCTTCTCAAGCTCCTTCAGGGTCATGTCAAGCAGGTTACCAATTTTAGTTGGCAGACTTTTGAGAAACCAGATATGTGCTACCGGTGCCGCTAACTCAATATGGCCCAATCTTTCACGTCTGACCTTGGATTGGATTACTTCTACACCGCATTTTTCACAAACGACCCCGCGATGTTTCATTCGCTTGTATTTCCCGCAATTACATTCGTAATCTTTTACAGGGCCAAAAATTTTGGCACAAAACAGACCATCCCGTTCAGGCTTAAATGTCCGGTAGTTTATGGTCTCCGGCTTTTTCACTTCACCATGGGACCAATCTCGTATTTTTCCCGGTGAAGCTAAGGTGATTTTTACTGCATTAAAATTAATAGGGGCCTTGGCTTTGGCAAAAAAGCTAAAAAGTTCTTCCACGGCAACACCTTCTGATTAATTGTTAATAATAGAATGTTTAAATTCCAATGTTCGAGGCGTTAAACAAATATTTAACAAAGATTTAAAGCCTCATCCTGCACTGAAAAGCCAAACACGAAAGACTTACTCATTAATAAGTTCAACATCGAGACAGAGTCCCTGCAATTCCTTTACAAGCACATGAAATGATTCAGGCAAACCGGTCTCTAGAAAATTTTTCCCTTTTACAATATTCTCATACATGGTTGTCCTTCCATCAACGTCATCAGATTTGACGGTCAAGAACTCTTTCAATGTATAAGCAGCGCCATATGCTTCCATAGCCCAAACTTCCATCTCACCAAGACGCTGGCCGCCGAACTGAGCCTTGCCGCCAAGCGGCTGTTGGGTTACCAAAGAATATGGCCCTGTTGACCGTGCATGAATCTTATTATCAACCAGATGATGGAGCTTTAACATATACATAGTACCGACCGTCACCGGACGATCAAAAGGATCGCCAGTGAGACCATCATAAAGAACAGTCTGTCCTGTCTCATCAAAATCTGCCTGAACCAGCAGATTTCGAATCTCACTCTCAGCTGCTCCGTCAAATACCGGTGTTGCCATATGTACGCCTTCAATTGACTTTCTTGCACTGTCGAGAAGCTCATCATCCGATAAGCCACTAGTCAATGTTTTGTATTCTTCGGGAGAATAAATAGCCTTTAATTTTTTCTTCAAGGCGGCAAGCTCTCCACGTCTGCCAATTTCCTGCAACTGCTCACCCAATTTTTTCGCGGCTATTCCAAGGTGCGCCTCCAAAACCTGCCCAACATTCATTCTCGATGGAACACCCAGTGGATTTAACACTATATCAACTGGTGTGCCATCCGCGAAATACGGCATATCTTCTTCGGGAAGAATACGGGAAACAACACCTTTGTTGCCATGGCGACCAGCCATTTTATCGCCGACTGCCAGTTTCCTTTTTACGGCCACATAAACTTTAACCATTCTGATGACCCCAGGAGGCAGGTCATCTCCTTTTCGATGACGGGCAATAATTCCCTCATACCTGTTTTTGATAAGTTCCCCCTGCTGGTGATACCGTTCAAAAATATTTCTAAGCTCACTTTCGTCTTTCTTCCAGGCGGAAAAATCAATCTCATTTAAGGTAATGAATGGAGCTTCTTCAAAAAATTCAGCTGTAAATTTCTTTCCTTTTGCAAGGAGAATCTTTCCTTTTTTATTAAGGATTTCTGCTTTTGATACCTTCCCTGCCAGTTTCTCAGTCAGCCTTTTACGAACTGAAGTCTTCAGACAAAAAAGTTCATCTTCCATATCTTTCTGTAGCCGCTGTTCTTCAAAATCTTCGATCAATAAAGAACGTTCGTCTTTATCAACTCCCTTACGCGAAAAGACTTTGGCATCGATTACTACTCCTTCAACACCAGGAGGAACACGCAGTGAAGAATCTTTAACGTCACCTGCCTTATCACCAAAAATTGCCCGTAAAAGCTTTTCCTCAGGTGACAGCATTGTTTCCCCTTTTGGGGTCACTTTGCCAACCAATGTATCTCCCGGCTTCACTTCAGCACCGATACGAACGATACCGCTCTCATCTAAATCTTGCAGAGCGTCTTCGCCGACATTGGGGATGTCCCGGGTAATTTCTTCTTTACCGAGTTTTGTATCACGAGCCATGGTCTCAAATACTTCCACATGCACTGATGTATATGTGTCATGTTTCAGTAATCGTTCACTGAGGAGAATTGAATCCTCAAAATTGAAACCACGCCATGTCATAAAAGCAACAGTGACATTTTTTCCTAAAGCTAATTCACCTTGTTCACAGGAAGGACCATCCGCTAGGACAGATCCCTTGCTCACCCTCATTCCCGGAGTTACAAGGGGTTTTTGCGTAAAACACGTATTCTGATTCGACTTTTTAAATTTGCTTAATCTATATACGGCTATACCGGTATCATATCCATCTGTTCCCGGCTCATCATATTGAATAACCAGACGGTTGGCATCCGCCTCAACAACAACCCCATCTCCACCGGCCAGCAGGCATGCTCCTGAGTCTCGGGCGACAGTGCTTTCAAGGCCCGTTCCCACAAGCGGTGCAGCAGTTCGCAACAGCGGTACTGCCTGGCGCATCATGTTCGATCCCATCAACGCACGGTTAGCATCATCATTTTCAAGAAAAGGTATCAGGGCTGTAGCTACACTTACCAGCTGATTAGGAGAGACATCTATATACGTGACGCTATCTCCGGAAGTAATCACTACTTCACCATCTTCCCTTGCTATCAGAGTATCAGAAATTATTTTATCCTTCTTATCCAGTTCGGTCTTGGCTGGAGCAATAATCTGATTCTTTTCATTGAGGGCATTTAAATAGACTACTTCATCAGTTACTTTCCTGTTCAGTACCTTTCGATAAGGTGTTTCAATAAAGCCAAACTGATTAACTCTCGCATAAGCAGCCAAAGAGACAATAAGACCGATATTTGGCCCCTCCGGTGTTTCAACCGGACAGATACGGCCATAGTGGGTTGGATGCACATCACGCACTTCAAAACCAGCACGTTCCCTAGAAAGCCCCCCTGGTCCCAAAGCGCTTAAACGCCGTTTATGGGTAACTTCAGACAAGGGATTTGTCTGATCCATAAACTGTGAAAGCTGACTTGTCCCAAAAAACTCTTTTATGGCAGAGGTAATTGGTTTTGGGTTTATCAGGTCATGGGGCATCAAGGTTTCGACTTCCTGCAGAGTCATCCGCTCCCGAATAGCTCTTTCCATACGCACCAGTCCTATGCGATACTGATTTTCGACCAGTTCCCCAACCGTTCGCACCCTCCGATTACCCAGATGATCAATGTCGTCCACTTTCCCTTGCTCGTCTTTAAGTCGAACTAAATATCGAACTGACTCGACAATATCCTCCTTGGTCAACGTCCGGGTATTAATGTCAGTATCGATATTGAGTTTAGCATTTATCTTAAACCTTCCAACTTCTGAAAGATTATAGGTGGATTCATTGAAAAAGAGATTATTGAAAAAAGAGAAACCTACTTCCAGCGTCGGCGGGCTGCTGGGTCGTAATCGTCTGTAAATTTCAAGTATTGCTTCGTCCGTGGTTTCAACCTTATCCAGTGCCAGGGTTTTTCTGAAGGAATCAGTAACCCGGGAGCCATCGATGAACAGTACATCCAGTGCAGAAATTTTTGCATCCAATATTGAATCAACAATTGATTCAGTAATCTCATCATTGCATCGAGCGATTACTTCGCCGGACGATGGATGCACCAGATCTTGGACCAGGTATTTCCCTATGAGTTCTTCTTTATCAAAGACAAAATGGTCAATTTTTGCCTCAATAATCTTTTTTATACCGGCTTTTGTAATCTTGCGATTTTGTTTGACTAGTACTTCCTTTGTCTTCGGGTGGACAACGTCACTCTGGGCGCGCTGACCGATAAACACCTCTGGATCAAACTGTTTTTTAAACTTCTTCCCTTTAATGGTTATTTTTTCAACTTGATAGAATTTGCGCAACAACTCCTCTGCTGAATAACCAAGTGCCTTCAACAGAGTTGTAACAGGGAATTTCCTGCGCCGGTCTATTCGAACATAAAGAACATCCTTGACATCGAATTCAAGATCAATCCAGGAGCCGCGAACAGGAATAATCCTGGCAGAATAAAGTAATTTACCGCTCGAGTGAGTTTTCCCGTTATCATGAGAGTAAAAAAGTCCGGGTGACCGCTGCAGCTGACTAACTATTACCCTTTCCGTCCCATTAACAACAAAAACCCCGTCCCTGGTCATTAATGGGACACTCCCCAAATATACTTCCTGTTCTTTGATATCTCTGATGTTCTGGACACCCATATCCGGATCAACATCATAGGTAACCAGACGCACCGTTATTTTGATAGGAACCTCATATGTCATTCCTCTCTCAACACACTCTTCGACGGTGTATTTCGGTTCACCAAAGGTGTAGCGAACAAATTCCAGGAAACATATTCCATTAAAATCTGAAATTGGGAATATGCTCTTGAAAATTGCCTGCAAACCGGTGTCGTCACGCTGATCAGGTTCGATATCCCTCTGCAGGAATTTGTCGTACGATAACCGCTGCATCTCAATAAGATGGGGGGCTTCTACAACTTTAGCGGTTTTGGCGAAATTTTTTCTGACTCTATTCATCATAATCATTGAACAATGCCCTCGTCATTGGTAACCGGCTGAGCCGATAAATAATCAAAGGTATATATTATCAGTCAAATGGTGATCAATTGCCTGATAAAACAGCAACCACCCACCTATACAGACCTTAGATACTTTGAAGAATCAACATGTTGCCATGGACACTCCATTACTGCATTTATATAACGAAACAACGCTACGGAGAAATTTCTCCGTAGCGTTTAATCACCATACATAGAATAAGGCTGAGATTAAATGGTACTTCAATTATTGGGCAAATGGTCCTGACTCCATGTTGTGACTTATCATTGAGGTCAAGTATCATTTAATTTCTACAGCACCACCAACAGCCTCAATTTTTTCTTTTATTTCTTCAGCTTCCTCTTTGCTGACGCCCTCTTTAACAGCTTGTGGGACATTTTCAACAACCTCTTTAGCTTCCTTTAGTCCAAGAGAGGTAATTGCACGAACCTCTTTAATTACCTTAATCTTTTGGTCACCGGCGCCTGTAAGAACAACATCGAATTCTGTTTTTTCCTCAGCAGCACCTTCCGCCTGGGCGGGACCGGCGCCAGCTGCCGCAACTGCAACTGGGGCAGCAGCGGAAACACCAAATTTTTCTTCAAATTCCTTGATAAGCTCTGAAAGCTCAAGAACGCTCATTTTTGATATAAAATCAATTACATCTTCTTTGGAAACAGCCATTTTTGTATCCTCCTGGCAAAATTGTATCATTGAAATTATCGGGTATTGAAAAAATCAATAGCCAATAATTTGACAATCATGATCTGTAAACTTTTAGCATCGCCTGAAATAAGACTAATTAGTTATCCTGTTGCTCTTTATTATCTTTTACTGCCTGCAAGGCATATAAAAATTTCCTTTGAACTCCTCCAAGCACTCTCACTAAACCAGTCGGAACTGCGTTCCAAACAGAGAGCATCTGCCCAAGGAGAACTTCCTTGGAAGGCAATTTTGACAAAGCCACAACATCTTCTTTGGACAAAGATTTTCCGTCCAAAACAGCTGAACGAATAGCCAGTTGTGGGTGGTCTTTGCTGAAATTAATGAGAATTTTGGTTGGTGATACCGGGTCACCATACGAGAAGGCCACCGCTGATGTTCCAATAAAATCAGCCTGGAGATTTTCAAATTCGGTTCCTTCTACGGCTCGCGACAACAGGGAATTTTTTGCAACCCGCATCTCGGCGTCATTTCTTCTCAATTCGTGACGAAGTTCCTGGAGTTCAGGTACTGTCAGGCCTCGATAGTCAGTAACCATAGCAAATGTCGCTTTATCGAACTTGCCGTTAAGCTCTTCGACTATCTGCGCCTTTTCCTCGCGATTCAATGTTATCCTCCTTCTTTATTTTAAATTTTAGGAACAGTCGGTGTTCCAGTTGCAGTAATTGCAGCTGCGGACACATCTGATCGCCAAGAAAAGCACGTTGCGCAAAGAATTCTCACCAACAATGAGATTGCAGGTAGTTTGTATTTGAGAAATGCGTATAACATGTTCTGTCTCGGCAGGTCGGCTCTAAAAAAACATCTTGCACCGATTAAACTAAAAAAGTGCCTGCTGTCTGCGACAATCCCGTTTTAATTATAAAAATAAGCTACCCGTCTTTGAGAACCTTTTTGTAACTTTCGCATGATCAGCTATACGCTAGCCAGATCCATTACTCTGGGCCTGTCAGACGGTTTATTTTATTATTTATGATTGTTTCACCAGGGTTCTGACATCAAGAGGATCAATTTTTATGCCAGGCCCCATGGTCGTGGAAAGACTTATACTTCTAAGATAAATGCCCTTGCTGGAGGCGGGTTTGATTTGGATAATCTTATCAATAAAGGTTACTATATTTTCAGATAGCTTCGATGCGCCAAAAGAAACTTTGCCTATCATTGCATGTATAATTCCAGCTTTATCTACTTTAAAATCCACCTTGCCGGATTTAACCTCATTCACAACGCGTGCCACATCAAAAGTAACAGTGCCAAGTTTTGCATTTGGCATGAGATTGCGTGGCCCAAGAATTCTGCCTATTTTACCCACTGTTGCCATCATATCAGGGGTAGCGATTGTACGCTCAAAATCGAGCCATCCTGATTTGATTTTCTCAACATATTCATCTCCACCGGCATAATCAGCGCCTGCATCAAGTGCCTCTTTCTCTTTGTCACCCTTGGCAAAAACAAGAACTCGTATCTGTTTGCCGGTTCCATTGGGTAATACGACACTACTTCTTACCATCTGATCAGCATGTCTTGGATCAACTCCGAGACGGATGGCAATATCCACTGACTCATCAAATTTGGCATATTGACTCTTTAAGGTTAGATCTACTCCCTGCTCTAGATTATACAATTGAGCAGGATCGATATCAGCCTTGGCTCCTTGATATTTTTTTCCTCTCTTAGGCATTTTTCTCTCCACTGACTATATAAAACTTCCAAAAGCTCCAAACAGCAAGTAAGGTTGAGTTCTCTTGTTGTTCTATTTAATTAACTACAATAAGGTTCGGCTTCAACCACCGAACTATCCCACGATTGTGATGCCAACACTTCTGGCAGTACCTTCAATTATTTTCATTGCTCCCTCAATATCAAATGCATTCAGGTCCGGCATCTTCAATTCGGCAATTTCCCGAACTTTATCCCTGGAAAGTTTTCCCGCCCTTTCCATCTTGGGATTACTCGACCCTTTCTTAAGACCAGCCGCCTTCATCAACAGAATGGAAGCGGGTGGGGTTTTTGTAATAAACGAAAAAGATCGATCTGCATAAACAGTTATCACCACCGGAATTATCATATCACCCTGGTCCTGGGTTTTAGCGTTAAAAGCCTTGCAAAACTCCATTATATTTACACCATGCTGTCCCAAGGCCGGACCTACCGGTGGAGAAGGATTGGCCTTTCCTGCTTGTATCTGAAGTTTAATATAGGACATTATTTTTTTTGCCATTACGTTTCTCCTAACATATCACTTTAAGCAAAGTGCATTACTTTATTTATATTTCAGCGATCCAAGTCGGCCTGAACAAAATTGGAATGGGCCAAATTCCTTTAAGAAAAATCAGTCATTTGAGACTTGAACAAATTCCAGCTCAACAGGAGTTGAACGGCCGAAGATACTAACCATTACCCTGACTCTTCCTTTGTCCGGAAAAACTTCGTCCACCACGCCTTGAAAATTTGCAAACGGGCCATCAATGACTCGAACGGTATCACCCACTTCGTATATAACCTTCGGTTTTGGTTTGAGTGCACCATCCTTGATGCGACTGATGATCTTCATGGCATCTTCATCCGACAACGACGGTGGGTTCCTGTCGTTTCCAACAAACCCTGTAACTTTTGGCGTGGACCTCACAGTATGCCAGGTATTATCATTGAGTTCCATGTTAACCAAAATATATCCTGGGAAAAATTTCCTTTCCGAGGTTTTACGGGAACCCTTAATCATCTCCAAAACCTGTTCGGTCGGAACAAGAATCTCTCCAAACAATTCCTCCTGCTCCGCAGCCCTGATTCGTTCCTGAAGAGTCGTTTTCACTTTCTCTTCAAAGCCTGAATAGGTATGTACAATGTACCAGTGTCTAGCCATATTATTCTTAATCTCTTATTGGTCTTTTAATAGCAAAAACCAATTCTGTTAAGGGAGGCGCTTCTTTTCAATTTATTCAGGTCTATGAATATGGAGCTGTTAAATAAGACAAATGAACAGGAGGATTGATATGTCTTCCTGTGAATTTTTCGAAACTGTCCGATATTGTTATTTCCCAGTTATGACTGCAGTAAAAGACCCCAAAGAATTATCGTAAAACGTAGGTTACCAACTTACCAATCAGTAGATCCACAGCACCCAGATAAATGGATATAATAGATACTAAAATAATAACAACACCAGTTGATCCAAGGGTAACTTTTTTGTCCGGCCAGACAATCTTTGCAAATTCAGCTTTGACTTCCTGAATAAAAACCTTTATTCGTTCCAAGCTGAAAGTATTCTTGTTTTCTTGGTCTGGAACTGCGACTTTGCTTTTTTTAGGTTTTTCAGGTTTTTTCTTTGCCATATTTTGCATTCAGCTTGTTTTTATTAGAACTCGCAACGTTTTTATTGATCGATACAACATCGATGACGTCGGCTATAGTTTCCTTTGTATTGAAGCACTCAGCAATTGGCAGGCCAGGAGGGATTCGAACCCCCAGCCCCCGGATTTGGAGTCCGGTGCTCTACCAATTCGAGCTACTGGCCTACCGAAGTTATTTTGTTTCCTTATGTGTCGTGTGTGACCGGCAGAAAGGACAATATTTCTTAAACTCCAGCTTCTGCGGGGTGTTCCGTTTGTTTTTTGTCGTGGTGTAATTTCTTCTTTTACACGTTGTACACCCTAACGTTATTATATCTCTCATTCCAGATGCTTCCTCTTAAAACATTGATGCTGAATGGAAATCAGCTCAATCCTGTCTATTCAATAATTTCGCTGATAACCCCAGCACCAACCGTGCGGCCGCCTTCTCGAATCGCAAACCGCAACTCCTTCTCCATGGCGATCGGGGTAATCAATACGCCCTCAACAGTAACATTATCACCAGGCATTACCATCTCTACTCCCGCTGGCAACGTCACTATTCCTGTCACATCTGTGGTTCGAAAATAAAACTGCGGACGATACCCGTTGAAAAATGGGGTGTGACGACCACCCTCTTCCTTGGTTAAGATATAGCACTCTGCCTTAAACTTCGTATGCGGTGTGATGCTACCGGGCTTCGACAGTACCTGACCACGCTCTATCTCCTCACGCTTAATGCCCCGAAGCAACGCACCGATGTTGTCGCCGGCTCGGCCCTCATCAAGAAGCTTACGAAACATCTCAACACCCGTGACCGTCGTCTTCTGCGTGTCCTTGATTCCTACTATCTC
>CAMYJP010000056.1 GCA_947258675.1 uncultured Desulfobulbaceae bacterium
AGAACAAACAGCGAAAACCGTGGCTGATCCTTTAGGCGTTTTGAGCGTTGACAGCAGTGAATTTCCAAAAAAAGGCAAGGATTCTGTTGGTGTCGCCCGGCAGTACTGCGGTCGTTTGGGAAAAACTGAAAATTGTCAATCCGGTGTTTTTATCGGTTACTCAAGCCCCAAAGGTTATGTTCTTTTAGATCGCCAGATTTTTTTGCCTGAACTATGGTATACAAAAGATTACCAGGATAGATGGCAAAAGTGTAAAATCCCAGATGACACCATTTTCAAAACAAAACCCCAGCTGGCAGTGGAATTGGTAAATAAAATTTACGCATCTGATCTTTTTCCAGCTAAATGGATCACTTGCGACACAATCTTTGGCAATAGCCCCGATTTCATAGACAATCTACCGGAAGAATTGTTTTACTTGGCCGAAGTTCCATCCAATACGCATGTTTGGCGAAGCCGACCACAAACCCATGTCCCATCATACAGTGGGAAAGGAAGACCTCCGACAAAAACAAAACTAAAGGATGGTGAGCCAAAGCCGGAAGAGTTAAAAAAGATTGCTAAGGATACATCCTTGGAGTGGGAAACGGTCATTTTGGATGAGGGGGCCAAAGGGCCTGTTGTGGCTAAAATTGCTCGCCTACGTGTTGTTGAATCCCGGGATGGTTTACCTGACAAAGAATCTTGGCTTTTTTTACGTTTTTGCCCGGATACCGGTGAGACCAAATATTTTATCAGCAATGCCTCTGCTGATACTCCTATCGATGAGATGGCGCGTGTCTGTATATTGCGTTGGCCAATCGAACAATGCTTCAAAGAAGGAAAAAGTAAAATCGGTATGGGAGATTATGAACATCGATCATGGCAAGCATGGCATCGGCATATGACCTTTGTATTTATCGCTCAACTATTCCTTCTTAGACTCAGGCACAAGTTTAAAAAAAAGCCCCCGCTCTGACATTACCGCAGGTTTGTCTTTTACTAATGGCTATTCTTCCAATGAGTAGCTTTGATAGTAAACGCGTAATCGAATTAGTAGCCTATCAACAAAAACGTATCTTTGTGGCATACAAGTCACATCGAAAGAAAAAAATGGCGAAATTAATCAAAATTGCGCAGTAGTGTTAAATGTGTATTTTTTTCGCACATATGTGAATAAAAAATACCACCAAAAATCTTACCAGACTCGTTATTAATCAGGGGCAAACTCTGTTACAGTCCAGCCTTTCGCTTTTTACAGATTTCGTCAATGATGTCGAAATCATGGGAGCGGTTGAAAAGCTCAAGTTTTTCCACCAGAGCCGCGTTTCCTTGCGATAAAAACGACCCCCCCTTAACAGCCAGACCCTCGTCAGAAAGGCCGATAAAGGTGGAAATCGATTTTTCCCTCGCGTGGCGGACAGCCTCAGCCACGTCTTCCAGAAGAGGCGGGGTGTATCTTCCCTCCCCAAAGGCGGTTTCCATCGCTGTTCCCGCAGCCACATAAGTAGGGTTAAGATGCATGTTAATAAGGATATCGTACTTGTTGGCGATACGGCCTAAATAATCAATGGCATTTTTAATGTCGGCCACAGCTTCGGCATCGCTCATGTCCGGTACCGGTTTTTGCATGAAGTAACATTTCAGGTGATAGCCGTAGGGCGACATTTTCCCTACCAGCCCTTCAAAGACCTCCAGGCTCAGGCCTTTGTCGAACACCTCATTGCGGATGCGATTGTCGAAGGCTTCAAATCCAATAGCGATTTCAAGCTGCGTGGGTGTTTCGCCTTCGACCAGGGCCCTAGATATGAACTCCAGCTCTGCCAGATCAACGTATTCCGGACGCGATTCCATGGACAGAACCGCCAGGTTGGGGAAATTGATATTCAGCTGGGCAATGAGATACATCAGCGCTGTGGAGGAAAATGTATCTTCATCCAGCACCGATCCGTTGTTGCTGACGATGACCTTTCGAATGGACGGCCGCCGCGAACGTACCCCGGGATCGGCAAACACCTTGTCGATCTGGGCCATGAGCGACTTATAGGGAACATGATTCTGTGATACTTTTGACGGCAAGTTGCACCCCAGACATCGCGACCAACGACAGGCTTGCGTATAAAAAACGATGAACAAAATCAACCCTTCGTCGGATTCCTGAAACCACATCTGGGCCGGCAGCGTTTGGTCATGTTCCTCGTCAAAAGTGTATGTTTTCCCCGCCTTTTGAGATCCGAAAATAATTTGTTTGTTAATTGCATCCGGTTTCATATGTTAAAACTCCTCAGACAATATTTTCAACTTGCGATTCGATTTTGGAAGGATACTCCCCCTGAGTTAACTATGGCCCCTAAAAATGGTGGCTTGCTATTGCCCCTAAAGGAGGGCAAGCTGAAAATTAATGTTCACCGCAGGCATGGCTTGGAACATCCCGCCTATGCGGGAAGGTTTAAGATATTAATTAAGAATCATACGTGGTGGTATTATCGGGACTGAGTTCCTCTTCCCGCACCGTACGCCAGGAAAATGGGTGTTTTTATGACGAGCATCAACCTCTAATCGAACTTCTTCGATTAATTCGCCAAACTGTACAGTCTTTTTGGCATCTACGGATTTTGCATTAGCGGAGAGGGGGTGATCGGCAATGATCTTGGCTCCCCGTTTGACCTGACTATGTTCGCCTCTGTCATCCAAATATTGGTGCGAAAGGGCAACGATTCTGGTTCCAAGGAAGACCGCTTCCTCAAGGTCATGGGTGACAAAAAAAATTGTCATGCCCAGCTCCTCCCATAGCTCCAGCAGGAAAAGCTGCATGCTCTGCCTAGTACTGGGATCTAGAGCTCCAAAAGGCTCATCCATCAAAAGGATCTTGGGCTTCATTATAAGGGATTGTGCAATGGCTACCCTTTGCCGCATGCCGCCTGAAAGTTCATAGGGATACTTATCAAAATCGGGCGCAAGATGTACCTTTTCTAGGAAGTGTTTTGCTTCATCAATGAGTTCTTTTTTCCTTCTTCGCCTCTCAAGAAAGGGCAGACTCAATCTCGGTCCCTCGAGGACATTGCCGAGAACTGTTCTGTGGCGAAAGAGGGAATATCTCTGGTAGACAATCCCTCTGGTAGGATCAGCGAATCCGATGGGTTTGCCTTCAATCAAAATAGTCCCGCGCGTCGGGAATTCCTGGCCGAGAATTAATCTGAGCAGAGTAGACTTTCCGCAACCACTGGGGCCTACCACAGTTACAATCTCACCTTCAGCTACAGCAAGATCAATGTCATCGAGGACCACTTTGTCGTCGTATATTTTATACACATCCTCGATCCAAAGCAGGCTTTTTTCTTTTATGGAATCATTCATAGTAACTGCCTCCTCAAACTTCTGATTCCAGATACCATGAATATTTCCATTGGATAGTCTTTCTCAACGACCAGTCCACTGTAAAGCCAATCAGAACAATCCATAATACGTAGGGTATGATGGTATCCATGGCAAGATACCGGCGGACAAGAAAAATTCGATACCCCAGGCCTGCAGTTGCCGCAATTGCCTCAGATGCAATCAGGAAGAGCCATGCAGGTCCCATATTGAGCCTGATTGTATCAATTAGCTTAGGAATAATCTGTGGGACGACAACGCGATAAGCTACTGCAAACTGTGAGGCTCCCAATGTTAGAGCCTTTATTATCTGCTCTTTTGGTATCCTCTTTACTTCTAGATAGATATCCCTGGTTATGAAGGGAAAGGTTCCAATAAATATAAGCACGACCTTGGCCAGCTCATCCACACCAAAGGTAATAAAGAGAATCGGCAGGATACTGAGAGGCGGTATGATTGATACAAAGGTAATAAATGGCCTGCCGAGTGCATTGATTCCGGGCATCAATCCAAGATTTAATCCCAGAAGCATACCACATATTGCCGCTGCACCCAAGCCAATTCCCAGCCGCCTCAAACTATTACCAGTATCCGACCACAATTGGTATTTGCCGGTTCGTTTGTGTTCAACAAAAGCGGCCCTTTTCATGGCATCATACATCTTGGTTATGGTGGGCAGCAGTTTGTCGTTTGGATTCTTCCGGTGCCTGTGATCCGAAGCAATAAGATATACTGAAATAAGAATTATAAATGGCACCAGCGCGAGAACGACGCTAAATTTTAAGCCGGGCTGAGCATGCAGTCCAAAAAATTTTGGTACTTTTTTCATCTGGAATCTTCTTCCCTTTACAAATTCCGTTTTGCTGCTACAATAACAAAGGCCAGCAGCATGGGTCCATTTACGACGGACAAAATGGGGACCATTTACAACGGACACCATTGAGTTTCACTCAATTGGGGTTATAATTTAAAAGTTGCCGTCCGCCGCCATCTGCATGTATTTGGCGGGGAAACGCAATTTCACATTACCCTTATCGCCCATTACAGATTCATCGTCAAATTGTATTCCCACAACATTCTTATCAGGAGCATTCTCCCCATACAAATCATGATCAAAACTAAAGGTTCTCACATATTCCATAGTTTCTTTGAGTTTTGGGCTTCTGGCAAAATCGGCAGCCTCCTTGGCCTTATAGAACATAGCTGTGGTTCTTAGCTGCGCCTGGAATTCAGGCAGGGTTCCACCAGCGAACTTGGCCATGGCCTTAATTGCATCTTGGCCTTTCTTGCTGCGGCCGGACATGATACTCATGGCCTCAAACCAGGCACCCACTAAGGCCTTTTTGGCATTGTCCGCAAGATCCGACCTGACAACCAAGCAATCAATAATCTCACCGGGTATCTTGGCGCTATCAAAGACAAGGTTGGCGCCTTTAACATTGCGGACCTGAATAAGCGGCGGGTTCCAGGTACAAACCGCTGCCTTCGGATCCCTTTCTGACTCGGAAATAAACAGACCGGCAATGTCAGCATCGCTCGTATTAACAAGTGTAAGATCGCGCTCCGTCATGCCGTTCATATCCAAAGCCCGGGTCAAAAGATAATGAGACACGGACAATTCCACAATTCTCAGTTTCCTGCCCTTTAGGTCTTTGATAGAATTCCCATTCAGCAGGACAATTCCGTCGTTGCCATTGGAGAAGTCGCCGATGATCAGTACGGTTGAATCAACTCCGCCAACAGCAGGAATGGTCAGGGCATCCATGTTGGTCATGGTACAACCATCAAACTGGCCGGCTGTGTACATATTAATGGATTCGATGTAGTCGTTAACAAGGATAATTTCAATCTCACAATTATACTTTTTGGCCCACTTGTCCATGATACCGGATTCCATGATGAACTGCCAGGGCTCCCAGCCGGTGTAATGGCTCCAGGCGATGCGATATTTATCCTCGGCAAAAGCACTTATGTTTGCACTAATGCAAAGGACCAATGCTACAGCAATAATCAGGGCAATCTTTTTCATAAGAATATCCTCCTTTTTGGGAAAATTAGTTGGGTGCAAAAATTAGCCGGAGGAGCCGGGAAGCGCACCGGGTTCCGTAATCTCCTTCATGCTCTCCTGGAAGTCATTCATCACATCGACCAGCAGGGTCTCAGATTCAGAACGAATCTGGGCATTCTTCTCATCGAGGTCTTTGAGCTTCTTGCAGGTCTCGATGATCTTCTGGGCTTGGGCCTCAATCAGCGCAACCTCTTTTGCACCTCGGACCTGACCCTCTCTAGCTTCCACAGCGACCTTATCAAGGGTTTCGCCCTTGAGTTCTGCAAGCCGCTCTGCCAGTTGTTCACGGCGTTTCCGATCCTCCTGGGCGCCCTTTATGTTATACAGGGCCAGCAGCGTGTTAATGGTCTCTATGAATGCCGGTAGGTCGAACAGGAGTGAATCCATCAGGTTCTGGACCTCAATCCTGCCAGCTTGCTGGGTCGTTAAAACCTCCTGGAGTGTTATGGGAGCCTTGACATAGGCAGACTTCATACGGAGGAGTCGCGTATCCAATGCAATTATCTGTTCCCTGAACAGGTTGGTTTCGCTAATCTTGATTGGATCAGCGATTTCCAGTACCTTCTCCCGCATCTCACCATATTCGTTTGCGCCGCGCTCCAGAGCAAGTTCGCCGGCATAAACCCACACACCAAGTTCATAGAAATTGGATTTAACATCACCGAACATCGTATCAAGGCGCGCATTATCCGTCATGATCTGATGCATCTGTTCTTCAATCCGATCCTCAATATCATTGATAAGGGTCATGAGTTTTTGTCGTCTTGCGGCAAAAGCCTTTAAGGCACTGGTTAAACCGCCGAAGATTTTGCTGAGGAATCCTCCGCCGCCACCCATGATTTTCTTCTTCAGCTCTTCGATGCCGGCCAAATCGATGCCCTTTTCGATCTCAATGATGATGCTTCCGGCGCCTTGGAGGTCACGGATTCTGGCATCACCCAGAAGGAGTTTGAGGTTTTCAAGGTATTTCTTCTGGGGACCGGCACCAAAAGTAAGCGCGGCATTGGTATCCATGAAGTCATGTGCAGCGGCGACTTGCTCTGCCTGTTGTTTGTGCTGGGGTTCGATTTCAATAGTGTCAACGATTTTTTTCTGAATTGGAGCCAGTGTTTGCATCTCAATCACCGCAGGCAGGTTTGCCCCCCCAATCCCGACCTGGGCCTGATCCTGTCCCTTGACTATGGTTTTGGGTTTGGTGTCGCTGACATCAATTGTAACTCCTCCTTTTGATTTGGTATCACTTACATCAATTTTCTTGTCGTTCATTAAAATCTCCTTTGTATATCGGTTGACAGTTACTGTACTTTTACTTGCATGTGGTTTCGGGTTGCTAATACTTGGCCTGCATTTGTTGCCAGCTCCGGGCCACTCTATCAAATATCTGCTTATTTCTATCAGCGATGTGGTGAAACTTCTTCATAGCCTGAGTCACGTTATGTCGCATGCTTTCCCTGGTTGCGGTAATCTCGGATAGAGACCTTGTGACCTCGGTGAGCGCAGTTAGAGAACCTTCTACTTCGGCAATTAGATCCCTGGAATTCTCCTCAGCAAGCTCGAAAGACTTTATCTGCCTTTGCTGCGCATCGATTTCCTCAGTGTTGTCCCTTATGCCTTGCTTGTGTTCGCGTTTCAACTCTTCAATTCTGCGCTTGGAGTCTTCAACATCAATGAGCCTCTTGTCACGCTCATTGTCGGCAACAGCTCTGAGGTTGTTGAGCGCAGCAAGATACATTACCTCTGCTGAACCCAAATACTGTTCATATTCGGGCTTGTCTTTTCCAATCTGGGTGACAAGCTTCTCCTTGAAGCGAAAAAATGTATCCTTAAGATATTTCACCTGCTTGGCTGCTCTTTCACGACCCAGCTCTGAAAGATTTGATTCCAATTCCTCGGTTGCCCGGCGAGCCTGTTCAGCCAAGGCCTTTCTTTGCAGGCGCTGAAAACTTATTGCGATCTTGTCCCTAAGAAAAAATAACCTTAATGTGGCATTTCCAATCCCAGCAAGAATACCTATCGCTGCGAGATAAAATAAAATTTCAAACCCGAACAGAATTGCAACAACTCCAGCACCGATTCCAATTACCGGGGGGTATACAGTCAGTGGATGCAAATACCCTGCACTTCTCACGGCTTTTTTGACGACTGCTTCTGAAAAGTCCGTAACAGTTATCTCTTGCTGGATATCCTTCATGTAAAGTGCACCTCCTCTCTGTTTGCAACTAAAAGCTTTCCCTTACTAAAACAAGTTCCACACGAGGAAGCAGATAGCGCCATCCCTTTAAAGACTCTCCCGGCTTTCTGGGCAGAGGCTTGTCGCCACCGAAGCCAACTGCACGCAGCCGGTTTGGGTCCACGTTATAGGTTACCACAAGATACTGCTTGACAGCATCTGCACGGTCCAGGGACAATCCGCGGTTCTTCTTGCGATCTCCCCTGGTCCCGGTGTGGCCCTCAATCACCACCCTTAAGCCAGGGTAGTGCTTAAGCTTATCCACAGCCGAGTCCACAATCTCCTTGCCCTTGACATTCAGGCTGAAATCACCACGAAGGAAGGGGATCTTGCCAACCTTGAGCCCGCCAACCACCTTGAGCTGAGCCCAGCCGGCTTCATCAAGCGTCGGGAATCTGGCCTCAATCGTACCATGCGCAACCGCACCGGAGGCGGCGGTCTTGAAGCCTGACCCGATACCCTCCTGATTCAGCTGTTCAAGAAATTCCTTGTATGTCAGCCGATAAGGGTCTTCATCAGGAAGCGGGTTGGACTTAAAATCACCTGCATTTTTAAGAACGGTCATAGTTGATTCAATGGTATCGACCAGACCTTCATTATAGGTCCCGATGCCGAACCAATCCTCACAGTTCTCGATGAAATTAATCCACCGGATGCTCTGCATGACAGACTCAATCTTCTTCTCCGAAAGATCGGTATCTTTCTTCAAGTCCTTCATGAGCAAAGCCTTGTCCTGTCTGTACTTCTTCAGGACCCTGAAGTAATTTGCCATGAAAAGCTTGACCACCTCCGGATTCTTTGAGGCAAATTGCCTGTTGACCAATAAGATATCCACAATAAGCTTTTCAGTAACCTCGGTTCCAAGGAGTTTTACGACTTTGTCGTCCTCCAGACCCTTGGAAACATCCGGCTCCCAGGCAACTGCTACATCAGCCGCCCCCTTAAGAAGAGCCTTGACTGCCCCTTGTGAACCGTCTGTCTCGATGCGCAGATCGCTCTGCCGAGGTAGAAGTTCGGGAACGTTAAAGTGATCAGAAGTTGCCTTCAGAAGATGATGACTCGGACTGTCAGGCGTATACGCAACCCTGATGCCACTCATCCCTTTAAGGGCATCGAGGTTTGCGATCTTATCCTTGAGCCCAAGGATAGCATCAGCCCCCTTGCTTTCATCAATGATCATGATAATGGTACCAGGATAGTTATGCATTTTCCCGTTAAGGACATAAGCATCGACTGTGCAGACAGCAAAATCAATCTCTTCATCGGCCAGCTTCTGCATCCGCTGTGCATAGTTGGCCCCGTCATCCTCGACATCAAGTATCCATCCGGCCCTTCTCATTGCCTTTTTAAACTCGGGACTCCTAATGAAGAAGTAGCCCATGAAGTTGTCATTAGCAATGCGGATTGTTCCCTTGGTCTCTTTTGCATCACTGGTCACCTTTTGCGCGCGATCCTGCCATTTCGGCAAGAAGCTTTTGACAAGAAAGGCGCCCGCCACAATTACAACCAAGAGAATAAGTGCTCCAATTAGATTTTTCATAAGCAAAACTCGCTGGAAGAGGGAAGGGGTAATTTAACTTCCCCTTATCTTTTTTATCTTATTTAAATTCAGTTTCGTCGAATGTTTCGGCTTCGGCCAAGACCTCCTTCAAACCCATTTGCAGCTCAGCAAGGTTCTCAGCCGGCTTATACTGAGTCAGACCCGGTTGGTTCAGCGTATGGTCAGTTCCGATGCCAAATCCGATGGTATAAATCTGGATTGGTGAATTGTCCAGAACGAAATGAACCCTCTTATTTAATTGAACGCGACTACTAGCTTCACCATCTGTAATTACAACTATTGTATATTCGCCATAACCAAGTTGCTGCAGGCCTTGCTTAGTGAGCATGAGGAAAGATTTCTGAAAAGCCTCGGATAGAGGGGTTCTTCCACCTTGGGTAATATTAAGCACGGTTGAGATTAGCCGTTCTTTGCTCGCAGGGGTGAGAGGTTGCAACGACCAGACACCATTATGAAAACTCACAAGGCCAACATTAGCTCTCGTCGGAACTGACTTGCTCCATTCCACGACAGCCTTTTTCGCAGTGTCGATCTTGCGATTACCATCTGCGTCCGGATCAGCCATACTTCCGCTATCATCAAAGATAATCACAAAATTCCTTTTAATCATTTTATCTGCAATCGTTTCTGGTTGCACCTCTCCTACAATCTCTTTTTCAAAGCCAAAGGGCCAAGCTGTCTTTGCGACTTGCCCATTTTGAATCTCCTTGGTGTCTGCCTTTTTCTGCTCTTGCTTTGCTGTTTGCTTTGCAGGCGGTTTCTGTTTTGGTTTCTGCTCTGGCTCCGGACTACATGCGGATATTGCAACCAAAGAGACAAGAAAGATGAGGGCGATAGACACTTTAAACAGTCTGTATAATCTCATTTTTATCATTGATATACACCCCCTTTCTTACTCTAAAGGTTCAAAGGCTTCTTCTTCAGCCTCGATTTGTATGATGCGAAAAACCACACGCATGTTTTTGAGCCATTGCTCCTTGGTTTTAGGATTTGGATATAAGGGCTGGGAGACACCATGGCCCATGACCGTGAACTGGCTCTTATCAAGGGCAACACCGTTAGTTTCGGCGAACTTAATGACTGTATCTCTGACATTAAGCGCCCTGCCCACACTTAGATTCTTGGCAGCCTGCTTGGTTCTCTTGATGACAAAGTCAGCAGAACCTTTCTTCTTGAGTTTGTTAATCTTATGCGGATCACTATGTCCCTCAACGCTGATGACTGCGCCGCCGTAAGTTGCCGACATCTCGACAACTTTGCTAAACTCATCACTATACATATCGACACTGAAAATATTTTGATTGGGCTTAAAGTTGATCTCGAAATTGAAAAGCTCACCCTCTTCCAGGGTACCCAGGGCAGCCTTTTTCTCAATCACCTTAGCCACAACGTCTGTCTTGAACCTGGGAGCCTCGACATCATCAACGCCCACGAGGCCGGCTCTCAATTGATCGTAACTCAGCTTTGCTTGGGCAAGCGCAACTTTACGGCTCAACAGGCCCATGACAACAAAAGAAGTCTGAATCTCATCAGTCATCTTGGAAAAGTTCCTCGGCCATTTTGTATCACCGAAGTACTTGACGTTGCCCCGATAACCCACAAACTGACAATCGTAGTACAACGCCTCTGCATCAGCAACTGCCTGCTCGTTTGCGTCCGGGCTCTCAAGGAGGATCTTTGCAGTAGCAGTCTTGACGTCTTTCCATAACTGCGAATTAGCCTTGACTGCGCTTCCCAATTCCTGCTCGGCAAGCATGAGCCCGTGGACCAGCTTTTGAACCTTATCCCTGTTTGCCTCAAAATAATCCTTGCGCACGGCATAAACATCACTGATCACCCGGTTGGCTGTCTTGGTTGACATCAGAATCTTTGCACCGGTCACAGCATCATCACCCTCCGTCAGGGCCAGCCCGTCAGGGATTATACAAAAAGCTGCATCCACATCTTTAGTATAAAAGGCTTCAGCAGGGCTATTGGCTGTACCTGTCAGATCCTGGACATATTTGACATTGACATCGTTTATGGTAAGGCCTGCGTCAGCCAACAGCTTGACCAGGTAGTCCACATGGGGACCATAGGCCTGAAGCACAACTGTTTTTCCTTTCAGGTCCTTGACTGTATTAGTACCCTTTTTGACCACAAGGCAGTCGCCGCCATTTGACCAAGTCAGCTGGTAGATAACCACAAGTTCGGTTCTTGTGTCTTTTGCACACGCCGCACTGGCCATATTGATCATGCCCATGGTTCCGCGCAGAAACCACATATCGCCGCGAATGAACATTTCGACCTGCTTCTTGAAGTCATCCATCCAAACAAGTTGAAAATTAAGGCCTTTCTGGGCAAATATGCTTCCCGCTTTGGTGTTAATGGCATTACCGTTTGCTAATATAGTGGCTTCATCACCACCCCAGGTAATCAAGGGCAATTTATCTTTCTTACCGGGCGTTACCGAACCCGCCCCAATCTTGATTACCTGCTCAAGGGGTTTCATCTGGATATACTGCACAGCATGTGTAAACTCGGACATGTTGAAAACAACGACAACAACTGCAATTACGGATAAAACAAAAATTTTATTATTCATAGTTTTTCCTTTCTTTTAAAAGTTACTAAATGGTCCATTTTACTTATCCATACAAGGCCATAAGTGAGAAAGCCGAACCACGACTGATGCGACCTTAAAGGTGTCTCCTAGGGCAGCTCGGCTATCTATTTCGAATAAAGATATGTCTCAAAGGAATATCAACAAGAATACAAAGATCAGAATCTCTCCGACCTCATCTCATGATGGATATGGCATGTCATGGAATTGAAAATTTAAAACCCCAAGAAGATCTACGACCCCCTTGAGGTTTTATAATGGTATCTTCAGAAATCCTATTTTATTAAACCGTTTCATAACCTGTTGATCCCCAAAAAGTTGGTTATTGATAATACAGGCAAAAGAAACGACAACATCTGCAACTTGAAAATTGATCGGCTCGAACTAAAATCAGCAGAAAATCATATGATTGGCAAAGATAATAGGATTCGCTTCAAATTTAGATCCAGAATACTGGATTCGTGTGATTGCTTTTCTCGTGTGAAGTTATAAAAAAAATATATTAGATGACCCTTTTTGTCAAGCATTATGAAAATATCAATTAAATGTTTAATTTATCTCTCCATGTAGGTGAAAAAACCATTTTAATTATCCCAATAGATGTATTGGAAACAATATTTAGAATTTCTTTAAGCTATCTAATAAGTGTTCTATCAATAGTCCCGCCGAAAAAAAAGCCAGAACTTTGCGATCAAGCGCTGGCCGTGTCAGATAATCAGATTGAGGTATTCCGGAGCGGGATTATTGATAAAACGGCGATGAACGAAGCCGTCGATAATTTTGGCATGAAATATGCTACATGGGTAAAGTATCCACTTTCTCTTTTCACTATAATTACAGTAGGTAACATCGCATATTCTTAAAAGAAAGAAAAGCTAAAATTTCAATGACTGGGGAAAAAAATTAAAAAAATAACACAATAAAGAAAATAAATCTTAGACCTCAAAGATGTTGTAAATTCTGAGAAAAAGCTACCGCGTAGCGGTT
>CAMYJP010000057.1 GCA_947258675.1 uncultured Desulfobulbaceae bacterium
GCAAAAGAGATCAGCTGGGTCTGGAGATGAGGGTCATGGCAGTCCAGACATTCCTGCCCCCAGTTAGTATAATTACCATTGATAACGGTGCTGGAATGAGTGGCTGCTGCTGAGGCAATTACTCCATCGTGGCAGGTTTCGCAGATGGCGCTGCGATCGGTGGCTGGCAGGGGGGCACTGTGACAGCTTTCACACGATACGCTATGAGCAAGATCATGGGGGGCATGAGGTAATGACCCCTCTGCTTTGTTTAAAAAGGTAAATGGTAATAAACAAAATCCAATCCCGACTATTAATTTACTATTTTTCATACAATCTCCGGGTTGAACTCATTCCAATCTATCCAGCATTCTCTTTTAAAAGTAATTTCAAAAAGAGACCTTGCTTCCCACCATAATCCTTTTCATACGTCTCTCTTAAAAAATATTACATCACAATAGTTCCTTTGTATCTTCCAAACAATATTTTGCCGGAACACATTCCAGCCCAATATGTTCATTTACAAAAACCCAAAACATCTTTTGTCTTATTTCATGGAGCAGGACACAATGTATGCTCAGGTGGTCCGACCCAGTCCACCCCACCAAAGGCACCACCATGAGAATGGCAGGTCAGACAGGCCGTGCATTCATGATTAGTTGGATCGGCATTCTGCCAGTCAGCATGACATTTACTACATAACGGAACCAGATCGGGACCACTGCCGGAGTTCGAGATAATCACCTCTCCTGCTGTTCCATAAGTCCATGGTTCACCCCACAAGTTTCCACGGCGTCCGTCATCCACAAAACCGGTGCCATCCACATTATCACGGATCATATATGGGTTGCCTGCTGTATTACTACCAGAATAGGAACCATGCGGGTCATGGCAAACCGTGCACTCCAGTTCGTAAGAAGGCGCTTGTGGTGTCTGGGCATATCCTGGCCAACTGCGCTTTGAGTCCTGACCATGGGCTGCATAAGTCCATTTAAAATCAATTTCCCATGGCTGTCCGCTATATGCACATGAATCTATACCTCCGAGCGTCGAGCAGTCATTTCCCTGACAGATGCAGTCATCAAGATCACCATTAAAGGTAGGACATCGCAAATCGACACCCCAGGTTCCATCATCGCAGTATCCATCACCCTGCCAATTTACTGTATTATCTTCCCATACACAGTTGTCGGCACAATCATAGACATATCCAGGATCAGCCTGGCCGTCTCCGTCATTGTCACATGCAGTCCCGGGGATGTTGATCGGAGGATCTGGCGGAGGTGGTGTGAGCGGCGTAAAGAAAGTTGGACCTGCCACTCCTGAAGGGAAACCGGGATCAAGGGGATTGGCGCCACCATTGTGACAGCTCAGACAGAAACCATTCACGGTACCATTCCAAGCTGAATCGGTGTTGAAGGGATCTGCCGTCGGTTGAGATAGAGCCGAAGTATGGGCGCCGTGACAGTTCAGACATTCCAGCTTGGCGCCGGAAAAAGTCTGGTCGCTGTCACTTATATCATGATGGCTGTTCACCGGTCTGTTACTGCCCTCAGAACCAAAACAAAAATCGCCATACCATTCATTCCACTGGAGCGTACCTGAAAACCTCTCTGCAGTATTGGGAGGTGTATTGCCATTACCGAAGGGATTTAGCGGTGCGGCCAATCTTGCTGCACCGTTCGCATCATGGCAATTCATGCAGAAATTGGAGAGATCGGGATCAGAGGTCAAATCCTCCTTTTGTACAAAGCTATAGTTACTGCCGCCATCCGGATCAAACAAATCAACATTGCCATCGGAATGAGTTGCCTGATCATGGCAGACCTGACACGAATTGTCATCCAGAACGGCGCCGTAGTGGGCATGCGCATTACCGGCGGGAAATTCACCAACTACCGCTCTCCGTCCACCAACCGGCACGCCATCGCCATTATCCTGAGCAACCAGATGACAGGCAAGACAACTTACTGTAGTAGGATCTCCCCAGGTAGCATTAGTCCCACCATGGCAGGAAATATTGTTGCATGTACCACCACTTGCATCAAATACATAGGAAAAGTTCTCACCATTACCGGCCTGAAGATCATATGCCCCATTATCATGCTTTGTGGGATCAGTGATTGTATAGCCGTTGTTTGTTGTTCCAAAGTGGCAGTAACTGCAGTTATATGCATCATGGGCCAGATGACTGTTGGCCTTGGGATTTCCGTTCTCGTAGGCTGGCGGATAGCCATGGCAGATTTCACAGGAGGGTTTGAAACCCTCGCTATGAAGATGGCACTCAGCGCATTTTTGATTCCCATCATTTGGGTGCAGTGGGCCGCTACCGTCGGATTTCCAATATGCTGTCTGTGTGTGGCAGACCTGGCAGATGCCTTCAGGAGGCAACCCTACCTCGTCCACAAAATCACCGTTAGGGTCAAAAAGCTTCACCGCACGAATGCCGCTGCTAGGAGTGTTGATCTCTGATTTTAATAACTGACCATACATTACCCCAAAAGACCTGCCGCCCAAGGTAGATGCTAACAGACCATTGACAGTAACAGTGGTGCCGGTTGCCGAAGTGATTTCAAAGGTTTGATCAGGAACCTCAGTTGTATCAACCAGCTTAGTAACTACAAGAATGAGGCCTCGGTCGGTATTTGTCTTAGCGCCCCAGTCGGCATTATCAGCAACCGGGTCCCAGCCCGGTTTATAGCTTGCAGAGGTGTAAGCAAAAGAAGAAGTGCCATTCCCATTATCGACGATGGTGCCGTTTGTGATTGTTCCTGTGGCCAGATAAAAAGCAGGATCAGCAAAAGAGATCAGCTGGGTCTGGAGATGAGGGTCATGGCAGTCCAGACATTCCTGCCCCCAGTTAGTATAATTACCATTGATAACGGTGCTGGAATGGGTGGCTGCTGCTGGGGCAATTACTCCATCGTGGCAGGTTTCGCAGATGGCGCTGCGATCGGTAGCTGGCAAGACATCACTGTGACAGCTTTCACACGATACGCTATGAGCAAGATCGTGGGGTGCATGGGGTAATGAGGCGAAACTTATGTTGAAACTGAAAAACACTATGGAGGTTACAATTCCCAGAATATCCATTTTTTTCATTCTTCACCCTCCTCGTTTTCCCACTTTTCAGTTTGCACGTGGATGTTCATTTAAAAAAGGATTATCTCAATTTCACCAGTTTGCATCAGGATTAATGGCATGACAAGATATCGAAGCACACGAACTGCCGGCAGGATTATAAGTATAAATAAAATTTTCACCTGAACCCGGCACAACATCATAAGCTCCGTTCACGTGTAGCTGCCTATCTAAAATGGTTATACCGTTAATATCAGTAAACGTAATACCAGAATGGCACACTTCGCAGGTAATCATATCGTGAGAACCTCCATGGCTGTTACCCTTCGGAGAGCCTGCCAGGTAATTGGGAGGAGAAGCGTGGCAGGCATCACAGGCCAGAGTAGGTGATCCCCATTGCGGAGAGGTATTTGCCTGGATTAACCCGAATGCCACCGATGTGCCGTCGCTGTGACAGTAGAGATTTTCACAAGATCCATAAGCATCACCAGGAGTCAAGGTGCCGTTATAGGTTGCCGACTCTGACGCAAAACTGTCAAAAAGTACGTCTACATCGCCGTTGACATGGTATATTTTTTCAAAGGTGTCATGACATTGCTGGGCGCATGAGCCACGATCTGCAGCCGGATTCCATTTGTGACAAATTGTACATTTCTCCACACTCCACTCAAAGGTCAGATCAATACCAAAATAGTAGCTGCGAACATGTTTTGCGTGACTACCCGTATCAATGCCGTCACCATGGTAATAATCGGCCTGGTTATGACAGCCGGTGCAATAGGGTCCAAAAGAACCGGGACCAGCATTCCACTCCACTGTGTCAAAAGCTGTCGGTGCGCCAACACCGCCATCCGGCTGGACATCCGAGTGGCAATAGACATTCGTGCAGGTGCCGAAAGGCCGGGTGCCATCCGAGGGAGGCATGGTTCCTGAAGGGTCGCTGTATGTTGCCAAAGCAGCGCGAGGGTCTGTTGTGTCGAATTTCCAATCAACAAACGAGTTCACGTGCTTATCCTGATCAATTACCACATAACTGTCCGGCCCGTTGCCGCCGATGATATCCACATGGCAGGTTGTACACGGGAACTCTTTCGGCCATGTCATCCATGACCAGTCCTCACTATTTCCGGCATGACGCCGGTGGCCTCCGTCATTCATGTTTGATACCAATGTAGGTGGTTCGTTATTCGAGGCACCATGACAGGTACCGCATGCTGCGGTAGTTGGATTGTCCCAGACCGGAGAGGCGTTCTTGCCACTGCCGGCATAATTGCCGTGGCAATAAAGATTACTGCAGGTCTTGGAATCCGTTGCCGGGTTCAAAACCGTTGTTGCAGGAGAAGTTCCAGTGGCATCGTAACTCACTAAAGCCTGTCCATCGTAGTTGCCTCCCTGAACAGAACCGTCGAAAGAGTAGAACCCCATGGTCACTGTCAGATTGCTGTTATGGGTTGGGCCGCTACCAGCGCTGTTATAGTGGCAGTCGTCACAGGTGAGGCCTAGAGTGCTCACGTGAAAATCATGGGCGCCGGCTGTTAAGGAATTGGTGCTGCCGGGGATGAAAACCAAGGCCCCCGGAGGATAGCCGTGGCATGCCTCACAGGTCGGTTTAAACCCCAAACCGTGGAAGTGACAGTCAGCGCAATTTTCATTGCCATCATCAGGATGCAGGACTCCTGTGCCATCATTCATCCAGTATGTTGTCTGAGTGTGACACACCTGGCAAATTCCTTCAGGAGTCGGATTTATACTTTTATCGACAAATCCGCCCGGGGCCGGATCAGTGTTGCCGTCGACAAATCCGCCGTTCGGATCAAAAAACTTCACCGAACGGATACCGCTGTTGGGCGTGTCAATCATTGACTTGATATATTGACCGTAAATTATACCAAAGGTCGTTGGATTTAGTGGATCGGTAAGAGAAGTGATCAATCCGGTGTCCATTTCCCCATTTAAAACTATTACAGTATCGTTGGAAGATTCGATCTCAAAAATATCTTTGGGATTACTGCTGTCCGCCACAAAAATCAGCCCACGGCCCGCCGACGTCTTGGCACCCCAGTCGCTGGAACCTAATTCCCACCCAGGTCGTATGTCTGGAGTGGAATAGGTTACAGTTGTTGTATTGTTTCCAGAATCAGTTGCGATGCTAATGATGGTTCCGGAAATAATATAAAGATCTCCGGCATGCTGGGATAAGTGGGTAAGCTGGAAATGAAGATGCGGATCGTGGCAATCAAGACAGGTAACAGACCAGTTACCATATGGCCAGGGAAGGGGATCATCTGCATGAATAACCGCCGCGGAGTGATCCGCCATGGCAATCGCCGGATCACCGTCGTGACAACCGATACAAATATCGCTGCGATTCGTATCCGGCAATATGACAGAATGACATGATTCGCAGGTAATAGACAGCACTTCACTGTTTCCATTATGGGGTGCATGGGGCAATGAGGCAAAACTTATATTGAGATTGAGAAATACGAATGTGGCTAAAGCGGCGGAAATGACTAATTTTTTCATAATTCACTCTCCCACTATTTTACAGTTCTTGAATATTTCTTGTGCAAAAATGAAAAAAACCGAGTGGCCTGGCAATTTGAGGCAACCCGGCTACCCACTTTTTGTGGGTCCGTGGCTTTCCGAACCTGCCTTGCGGCAGATGTGGCTTTATCAGATATGGTAATTAAAAAATTGCAAAATCTGTACCACCTTACACTTACAAACTTAACTTTATATCTATTTCAAACATTTACACATAAGCAGTCAGAAATAACTTTTCAGAATATATCCTACTGATTCAAAGAAGGGGTTATACGACCCAATACATGGCTGTATCACCCAAAAAGAAAAACTATCCCATAGTATTGGTACTCTTACTTAAATCAACATTAACACTTCAACACGCAAATCAAATAACAAAGGCGTCACCAATCCTATCACCGTCTGTCTCATGCTTATATGATTGGCCAACGTTACTTCACTGTTTTGATAATGGGACGCATGGGCAAAGCTGCAGCGGCTTTTTCAACTGAGCACATCATGCAAAGGATTAACAGGTCAATTGATAAAATTGTTTTTTCTTTGACTCCACCCTACTATTCCCATTAATTATAAAAAAATGGCTTCAAGTTAGAGTCTAACATTTTAACCTTGAATTCGAAAAAATTCGAATTTATGGTCTGATATTTAAATTAATTCCAGAGGATCTGCTCAGAAGTCGAAAAGACAGTCTTTTCAGTCCCCATTTGAAAGGGATAAATTCCAACTTCGAGCTGCGGATTATCAGAGAATGCAGAATTCATTGTCAATCATGAGATAACTCCGCAAGCCGATTACCCGGAAGAAGATGTTTTTACTGAAAATCCAAAGACCATGAGAGCCACTTATGAAATCAAGTTACTTGCTCGTGATTTCTAAATGATTGCATCAAGGGGTATTGTGCTGCTTTTCACACATATCTTATTACGCTATATCATGGACCTTAAGGATCCTCATCCGGCGATGAATTTGCTACGGTTGTGCTGTAAAGCGGATCCGTATTAATACTGTCGATCGTACCGGTAACCAAATAGAGGTCATCCCTCAGTTGGCTAAGATGAGAAAGTTGAAAATGCATGTGAGGGGCATGGCAATCAAGACACTCCGTTGCCCAGTTACCGTATGGCCAGGTAACGGGATCCTCTCCTTCATGGATGATAGCGGCGGAGTGAGTCCTTAACTCAAGAGGAGAACCAACACCATGACAGGTTGATGATGAGCAGATTGCGCTGCGATCGGTAACTGGCAAAGAATCGTTATGGCAGCTTAAACAGGAGACGTTATTGTCAGCAGTATGAGGTGCATGCGGTATGGCACCAAAGCCTGAAATTGAACTGAAAAAGATAATAGCAACAGCAAGACAGATATAGGCCCACTTTTTCATACCCCCCCCATCAAATCTTTTATTTCAATAGGTCATGTGAAGACCAAAAAAACCAAGCCGTAAGATAGCATGGCAGCTACTATTCCACCTTAATCTGGAACATGGTTTTCGAATCAATATGTATAAAAGCAAATCGAACACAAAAAACCTAACCAATTGATTTCAAACAAAATATATTTTTTTCAAGTTCTTAAAAAGACTTTCATTTCAGATAGTCATATTTTATATCGGATTTCTACAGATGGACAATATCGCGAATAAATAAAACAGGGTCATACAACCCAATTATGAACTGTATAACCCTAAGTAGTTTATACTCCTTTTCTCAAATTATAAGGCTATAATCCAGAATAGCTGCTCATTTCACATAACCAATTAGTTGTTGGGAATTTATCGAACTTGAATCACAGGAAAATAAAAGAAATAGTAATTCCTGGAAACAAATTCTTAAAAACTCATATTAAGGGGTCCAATTCTTCTTAAGCATCTGTTTCACATTATAGTTAGATTTCTTTGTATCGACGCCAACGAAAATCTCTCCTGTCTCATTATCCTTTTTTAAGAAGGCAGGGAAAATAGTGGCAACCTGAGAATCAGTAGAGACAACGACTGCAGCCTCCAACACAGAGAAATCTCTCTTTGTAACACCAGAAATATCTTTGCCACGGACTTTTTCTTTCCGCCACTTCTTTTTTGTAAAACGGATGCCAAGAATAGAATCATCCGGATATCGGGCTTCCCAGACCTCGCGAATCATCGTTTCGTACTCGCTTTTGTCGCTGCCGTTATAAAGATCTACAGGAGAGGATTCACTGTCAATGCTGTCCTTATTTGTAACCTTAAAATTCGGTTTCTTATTCCTGCATCTTCGTTCCGCCATTATACGCAGGTGGGGTGTAAGCTGATCCAGGTTATCGCAATCAATGTCGTTTGGATCAAATTTACCTGATCGTGTTCTGACAGATTCATCGGCCATACTGTCTGCAACCTGCCAGGGCAGGGCAAAAAGCATTACCAGAGCCAGACATAAGACTGAAGATACCCAACCTAATTGATACTTCATACCGTCCTCCTTTCAAAATTTCAACACCTCAAGGGTGGTTGTTTCATTTTAATATTCTGCATCATGCATTCCAGCTATGGCCTGCAGGTCTCATCGGCCGGATCGTACGGTGGCGTTATTACCGGCGCTGACTCTCGCCAGGCCGATTTTCTACCTGTATCCGGAGATCCGACAAAAGAACGGACCCTATAAACGTAACTTGTTTCGGGATTAATTCCACAGGTATCAAGATAGGTGGATACATCCGGCCCAACCACGGCAACTCTTGAAAAACCACCGCCGAATACCTGCATCTGGATTTCAAAACCATCTTCGCCAACAGTTGCTGTAGCATCCCAGTCAAGCTGGATCTTGAACGAATTAATAATTGTTGGCGTCATACTGAGCGGTCCTACCGGAGCGGTATCAACGGTTGCCACGTTACTCGGCAGAACTGGCCATAGGCAAGAACTGTTCTTAAAGGCAGTAACCTGGTAGGAGCAAGAGGTGTTGACCGGCGCCGTAGTATCAAGATACTCTGCAGTTGCCGGATCGAGAACTGCAATCTGAGAATACCCTCCACCGCAGTTACGCTCTACCCTGAATTCGTCCTCATCCGTAGTGGTCGGAGTCCAATCAAGTTTGACCTGGTTTTCTTCGAGCAATGTCGCAGAAAGAGTATTGATGGCAACAACTGGATCGGTATGGGCAGGGTCAGCAACCTTATAAAGACCGGCCCAGGTATTGCCAAAGGTCATACAGGTTGAACCATCACCTTCAATGCTGTTGAGGAAATCAATCGATGCATATCCATTGTATGCATGTTTTATGGTGACCGAGTTGATCTTCATATTTTCAGTTGTGTTCATAATAGCGATGCGGAACTGATCATCACCTGTATAGAAAATATCCTCTGAATCGCCCAACAGGGTCCAGTCATCATAATGACCACCCCGTACGGAGTACCTCGCTCCAGGCTCTTTGCTCAATGGGTGAATTAACTCGATCTTGACCTCATATTCAGTGTACATGAAATATTTATTGGTCTGGGCAAATCCGGTTACAACCCCATTCTCTAGGGCCTGGAAGAAATAATCATGACCACCGTTGAAGAAGAGACCATGAAACATCTGATTATAGTCTGCAACGATCTCCTGGTTCATGGCATATCCCACGGATGCATACTCAGGATAATTGATTGCAGTATGAGTGTCATTATCTGTGTTTATGCTGAAAATTAGAGTATTACCTACAACCCGATCAAAGACTTTTCTGGAAAGTAACGCTGCCCCGGTTGTATCACTATTACCAATTTTTACGAGATCCAGACGATTGTTCTGTCTGATTTTATTGCTCGTGTCAATTTCCACCCACTTATCCGAATCAATAACCGTACCTTGGAAATCATCATACTCTGTAAAGAGATCATCCGTGGACGATGAATCACTGGCGCTTGAATTTCCATAGTAGAGGTAAATTGTATCATTAGCACCGGTCATCACCCAGACCGTGGCCGTTTGAAAGACCGAATATTCTTTGAGCCAGTATTGCAACTCACGCTTACCTGTCGTGTCATAAAAGCGGATATCTTTGAAGTCCCCTTGCATTCCAGGCTGGTGATCAAGTTTCACTTCCACTCCGGCATAAGGTTCAAACTCGACAAAATCAATCGGCACACTATAAGTCCAGCAGCCGCCGTTGCCGTTATTGAGTCCTTCATCTTCCCCAATTACACGGTAAGTATAATCACTGTTCTGGCAAACGTTAATAGTATCTTGAAAACTCGTTGCATCCGGCAGCAATTTTCCGACTTCCGAGAAAGTGCCGGAACAATTCTCAGGTGTGCCACCGCAACAGTTTGCCAGAGTATCGTCGCATCGTTCAACAGTCCAGCTGGTTTCAGTTGCATAACCATCGGACCAGCTAACATTAACATTTGTGGTGTCAAGCTCCACAGCGTCCACATTCCCCGGATCTCCAGCCGAGTCAACTTCAGTTGTCAGACATGCCTGAGTTGGCCATGAAGTCTGCCAGCCGCCGTTGCAGCTGCTTGGTGCATCCTTTACCGCCCGTACCCGGAAACAATATTCAGTCTCTGGCGCCAGCTCAAAATCCGCGAAACTTGTGGCGGTTATATCTACATCAAATTCAACGCAATTTGCAGCAACACCTTCGCACCGTTCAACCTTGAATCCGGTTTCATCAGTGACCGCATAGGTCCAGTCAACATCAATTTGGACCTCACTGACCCTAGATATACTCATAGACGGAGGTGCCGGAATAGAATCGGTCTGCTCTGGTGGCGAACTATCCAGGGGAGTGGTGTTCCCGCATGGTGTTTCCGCATAGACCCGGTAA
>CAMYJP010000058.1 GCA_947258675.1 uncultured Desulfobulbaceae bacterium
CTGGGGATCATCATTCTCAACATTCATAATAATTCCGCCGGCATGGTCAAAATCACAATGGGTTAGAATAACATAAGCGATTTCACGCTGCTCGATTCCCAAGGTTTTAAGATCACCAGGCAGATCCCAATCCCTGGAAACTTTAAAGATCTTTTTCTGCTTGTCGGTGAGTTTGTTCCCCAACCCTGTCTCAATGATAACATTAGCTTCCGGAGTTTTTATCAGGATAGGAGAATTAACAAGCTTGATGTAGTTGTCATTGGAGGGATAGTGTTTTCCCCAAAGTGCTTTGGGAACAGCTCCGAACATGGTGCCGCCGTCCAGTTCGAATTCTCCTCCATTAAGCCAGAATATTTCAAATTCGCCAATTTTGAGAGACTTGTTCATATATTTTCCTTACTGTCGAAGAGTTAACTGCTGTCCTTGTAGCAAGCATTATTTCAAATAGGGTGTCACAGGAAGCAAAATAGCAGGAGATTCTATTATTGGAAATACTATGATTACCACAATACTCTTTGCAATCTATTCCATACAGAACTCTGTTAAAACTCCGTGGGTGGACTTGGGGTGCAGAAACGCGACTTTCTTGCCGCCAGCCCCAACGACCGGCTCCTCATTTATGAGTTGACATCCGCCTTTTTTTGCCATTTTTAGTTGATTGTCAATATCATCACTTTCATAGGCTATATGGTGAACTCCCTCTCCTTTTTTCTCCAAAAACTTTGCAATGGGGCTATCCCCAGCGGTAGGTTCAAGAAGTTCGATATGGATATCTCCAATGCTGAAAAAAGCAGTTTTGACCTTTTGTGATTCTACCGTTTCAATTTTTTCACATTGGAGACCAAGAATATTTTCATAAAAGGTCAACGATTCTTCAATTGATCGAACTGCAATACCGATATGATCTATTTTTTTCAACATTGTTTCACCTAATTAACTCTGACTCAAGCTGTAATTTAACCTCCGCAACCTCTTGCGATTCACATGTCCCTGTATTCACCAAAAACAGAGCGCATTACATTGCATATTTCTCCTAAGGTGGCATACTCCTTGACAGCAGCTAAAATAATCGGCATCAGATTTTCATCAGTCTGTGCTGCTTCCCGTAAATGTTTCAAGGATTGATCAACTGAAGCATTATTTCTCTTTTTCTTTACTTCAGCAAGCCTTTCGACCTGGGTCTTTTCAACTGCAGGATCTACACGCAACAATTCCGGCCGCACATTTTCTTCAACTTGAAATTTATTGACCCCGACGATAATACGCTCGTCGGATTCAATCTCATTCTGATACTCATAGGCTGCATTTTCTATCTGGCGCTGAATAAAACCACTTTCTATACATGCTACCACACCTCCGGCGCTTTCAATTTTTTCAATGAGCTCCATTGCCTTGTTTTCTATACGATCTGTTAATTCTTCAATGAAGTACGAACCTGCCAGTGGGTCTACCGTATTGGCCACTCCAGATTCATACGCAATGACCTGTTGGGTTCTGAGGGCAGTACGAACAGAGTCTTCTGTGGGCAATGACAAGGCTTCATCCCTGGAATTGGTATGCAGGGACTGCGTTCCCCCTAAAATAGCAGATAGAGCCTGCATAGCCACCCGAACTATATTATTATCAATCTGTTGGGCGGTTAGCGTATTGCCTGCTGTCTGAGTATGAAAGCGGAGCATGAGGCTTGTTGGTTTTTTTGCCTGAAATCGTTCCTTCATGATTCTTGCCCATAATCGACGAGCGGCTCTGAATTTTGCAATTTCCTCAAGGAAATCAGATGATCCGTTAAAGAAAAAGGCGAGACGTCCTGCAAAAGCATCTATTTCCAGTCCAGCTGAAAGGGCTGTCTGCACGTAAGTTACTGCGTTTGCAAGCGTAAAAGCAACCTCCTGAACCGCAGTGGAACCAGCCTCTCTGATATGATACCCGGATATTGAAATAGTATTAAAAGCCGGGGTCTGTTCAGTACACCACTGAAAAATATTTGTGATCAGGCGCAGACTTGGCTTTGGAGGAAATATATAGGTACCTCGGGCTATATATTCTTTTAATACGTCATTCTGGATAGTTCCTTTGAGCTTATCTAGGGCAACACCCTGCTTCTCCCCAACTGCAACATACATGGCCAGCAAAACAGCGGCTGGAGAATTAATTGTCATGGAGGTTGAAACCCTGTCAAGGGGGATGGAGTCAAACAGTGTTTCCATGTCTGCCAGTGAATCAATGGCGACCCCTACCTTGCCAACTTCTCCTAAGCTCATTTTATCGTCTGAGTCATAGCCGATCTGGGTGGGCAGATCAAAGGCCACAGAAAGACCCGTAGTTCCATGTTCCAGAAGATATCGATACCGTTTATTTGATTCTGCCGCAGTCGAGAAACCGGCATATTGCCTCATGGTCCAAAAACGACCTCGATACATGGTAGGCTGCACCCCTCGGGTATATGGATAACGTCCGGGAAAGCCAATATTCTCTAAATACCAACTATCAATTTTTTCAGGCAATGCCAACCGTGTGACTTCCTCCCCTCCATGGTTGATAAATTTTTCCTGGCGCTCCGGAAAACGATTTATACTTTTTTCCAGCTCCTTTTTTTCCCATTCCACAAATTCAGGATGCTTTGCCATTTGATAGCTCCGATGTATATCTTTTAGATGAAAGTGCCTAAAGTTTAAAGTGAGCTAAAGTGCCTAAAGTTTAGAGTGAGCTAAAGTGCCTAAAGTCTAAAGTGAGCTTAAGTGCCTAAAGTCTAAAGTGAGCTTAAGTGCCTAAAGTTTGAAGTGACTAAAATGCCTAAAGTTTAGAGTGAGCTAAAGTGCCTAAAATTTAGAGTGAGCTAAAGTGCCTAAAGTTTAGAGTGAGCTAAAATGCCTGAAATTAACAGTAGGAATTCTATCAGAAGATAAAATTCACGACCTATTATACTTCGTGGTTTCTGACAATGAGGTTGATGGTTTGTTTAATTCCAGTCTCCTATACCCCTCAATCAGATATTTATGTCTAAAGTTAAGAATGAGGAGGTCTGCTAAATTTATTTGCTTATCAGAGAATTCAGTCTCTTGACCAATATTTAGTAACTTTACAAACCTTGCAGGATTTTTCTTGCTTGGCGTTTTGGATCGCCAATACCATCCAAATCGATTCCATTGATTTTTTCCAAAAGGCTCGGTCTCATAAGCTCCAATGACCAATCCAATATTTCAAGCCTTAACGATTCTCTGCGCCTTCTTTCTCTTTCACCGCTGTTCCGGTGGCGCTCATCTATAGAGTCCACTATGGCTACGAGTTCTTCTATACCGGTTCCTTCAGATGCTGTTGTCATGCAGACTTCTGCCCGCCGCTCTCCTCGATCTTTGGCTACACCCTCCAAATCCAGGGCTAATGCATCGGCACCGAGACAATCCGCCTTGTTTACTACCAACAGATCAGCTACTTCCAAAAGACCAGCTTTCATGGCCTGTATATCATCACCGAGGCCCGGAGCAAGAACCAGCGCGGTAATATCCGCCAACTTAATAATATCCATTTCAGATTGCCCCACACCGACTGTTTCAATAATAATAGTAGAGCAGCCACTGCTTGCCATTATCCGTACCGCAGCTCCAGCAGCAGCACACAACCCTCCCAACCTGCCACGGGTGGCCATTGAACGCATCACCACATCATTATCCATTGCGTGCTGCATCATCCTGATTCGATCCCCGAGAATAGCTCCTCCTGAGATAGATGATGACGGATCAATGGCAATGACACCAATACGTTCAGAACGGTTTCGATACCTGGTAATTATCTGATTGGTTAAAGTGGATTTCCCTGCCCCAGGCGGTCCTGTAATACCAAGTACCCTGGATTGACTGATCAGCGTTTCATCCAGGGAGGACAGTATGACATCAGCTTCTTTGGCACTATCTTCGACCAGGGTAATAGCCCTGGCAATAGACCTTGGTTCCCGATTGTGAAGAGCTTTGAGAAGTGAACCAACCTCATTCATGGAATCAAGCCTGGTTTCGTTGACGGTAATGCATATCACAGGCTTCTGTAAATGCCTGCAGTATCTCTTTCGCAGATGTACCGGGAGTAAACACTTCTGCAATTCCGGCTTCTTTTAAGATAGTAATATCCTCTTCCGGTATAACTCCACCTCCCAATACCTGGATATCCCCAGCATTAACCACTTGAAGTGCTTCAACAACTGCCGGAAAAAGGCGCAAATGAGCTCCGGACAGGGAAGAAAGTCCTACAGCTGCGACATCCTCCTGGACTGCGGCTGCGGCAATTTCCTCGGGAGTTCTTCTAATCCCGGTATACACAACCTCAAACCCGGCATCTCGCAGTGAGCGGGCTATGAACTTAGCGCCGCGATCATGTCCATCCAACCCTGGTTTGGCAATCAATACCCGTCTCTTTTGATGAGGTGTCATCAGGATTTCTCCTTCATGGAATTTTCGGTTCTATACCCCTTTAAATACCTCAGTGCAAAAACTGCCAAGCTTTCCAAGGTCTTCACAGACATGCACCCCTGCACTCTTGAGTGCTTCTATCTTTCCCTGAGCCGTGCCTTGGCCTCCACTGACGATAGCACCGGCATGCCCCATGCGACGGCCAGGGGGAGCTGTCAGACCTGCGACAAAACCAACTACAGGTTTATTTACTTTCTCAGCGATAAAGATACAGGCCTCTTCTTCGGCGCTTCCACCGATTTCACCTACCATCACGATAGCTTTGGTTGCAGGATCTTTCTCAAAAGCATCAAGACAATCGATAAAATCAGTACCTATAATCGGATCTCCACCGATTCCAAGACAGGTTGACTGCCCCAGACCCTCACGACTTAACTGATGAACCACCTCATAGGTAAGAGTACCTGAACGAGACACAACACCAACCGACCCTCCGGCCAAATGGATTGGTCCTGGCATTATTCCAACCTTACAGGCCCCAGGAGATATGATACCAGGGCAGTTGGGTCCGATAAGACGATTACTTTTACCACTCAAAATGTTAGCAACCCTAAGCATATCCATAACCGGTATGCCTTCAGTGATAGTAACTATCAGTTCAATTTCAGCATCAATTGCCTCAATTATTGCATCGCCGGCAAATGCAGGCGGCACGAAGATCATACTGCAATCCGCCTCTGTTTCCTGCACCGCATCTTGAACTGTATTAAAAATCGGCACATCATCCATCATCTGTCCCCCCTTGCCTGGGGTGACACCTGCCACAACGCTGGTGCCGTACGCGATGCACTGTCTGGCATGAAATTGCCCTTCTTTACCGGTAATACCTTGCACGACGAGGCGGGTATTTTTATCAACGAAAATACTCATCGCTTACACCTAGTTATTGAGTAAGCTCTGCAATTTTTTGTGCAGCATCAGCCAAATCCTGCGCGGCAATCAGATTCAACCCAGATCCGGCCAAAATATTACGCCCTTGCTCGACGTTGGTCCCTTCCATCCGAATTACAACGGGCACATTGATGCCGATTTTTTCAGCGGCCTGCACAACCCCTTCGGCCAGGATATCGCAACGCAGAATACCGCCAAATATATTAATCAAAATTACTTTTACATTTGAATCAGCCAGAATAATCCTGAAACCATTTTCCACCATTTCAGCATTAGCACCACCACCGACATCAAGGAAATTGGCAGGTTCAGCGCCGGCCCGCTTTATAATATCCATAGTTGCCATGGCTAGGCCGGCACCGTTTACCATATTCCCAACATTACCATTTAATTTAATATAGTTGAGGTTGAATTTCGCCGCTTCAGCTTCCATGGGGTCTTCTTCATCGATATCCCGCATGGCAACTATATCTGGATGCCGGAACAAACTATTTGAATCAATATCAATCTTCGCATCCAGCGCCACTAATTCGTCTGCTGCATTAATGACAAGTGGATTGATTTCTAGAAGTGAACAATCGTATTGGACAAAGAGTTTATAGAGTTTTATGAGCATGGGTATAAACCTCTTCATTACAATAGGCGACAATCCCAAGTTAAAAGCTATTTTCCGACAATGAAACGGCTGGATGGAAACAAGAGGATTAATTAGTACCCTGATGATCTTATCAGGTGTAGTTGCGGCAACCTCTTCAATATCCATTCCACCTGCCGTACTGGCCATGATCACAATGGAGGCGGATGCTCTATCCGGGAGGATGGAAAGATAGAGTTCATTCTTAATTTCCAGCCCTGCCTCAACAAGTATCTTCTTGACCTTTTTACCCTGCAGTCCTGTCTGGGAAGTAATCAACGTCATGCCAAGAATTTCAGATACTCTCTGCTCCACGTCACCTGCGGTATTGGCTAATTTGACCCCGCCTCCCTTTCCGCGCCCACCTGCGTGAATTTGTGCCTTGATAACCACAGGGAACCCATTTAATTCCCCGGCGCCCCGGACGGCCTCTTCATGGGTAAAAGCAATACTGCCTTCAGGGACAGGAATATCAAATTTTCTAAACAGTTCTTTGGCCTGATATTCGTGTATCTTCATTTTTCAATATTCATCCTGCTCATGCAGGTTTTGGGTATCCCATGCCAGTCAGTGTTTCAGTGATTTCCTCCAGGATTACCGGATCATCAATGGTTGACGGCATGCGGTATTCCTTACCATTTGCAATGGCGCGCATTGTACCGCGAAGAATTTTGCCGGAACGGGTCTTTGGCAACCTTTTGACAATGGCTGTTTCTTTATAGCAGGCAATAGGTCCGATCTGGCTCCTCACCATTTTTACAAGATCGGCTTTCAGTTCATCCGGATCCTGCTCAACCCCTGCTTTTAAGACCGCAAGGCCCACCGGCAATTGACCTTTGAGTTTATCATTAGTACCAAAAACAGCACATTCGGCAACACTTGGATGGGTAGCGACAACTTCTTCCATGGCTCCGGTTGACAACCGATGACCGGCGATATTTATTACGTCATCCATACGACCCATAACGAAGATATAACCATCCTCATCCTTGTATCCCCCATCACTGGTCTCATAATAGCCATCAAATTTGGCCATGTACGATGAAATGAATTTTTCATCAGCCTGCCAAAGATTGGGAAGAGTACCTGGAGGCAATGGCAGTTTGACGACGACGTTGCCTTCTTCATGGGGTCCGACTTCTTTGCAGGAGTCATCCACAATACGGACATCATATCCGGGTACTGCGACAGTCGGCGATCCTGGTTTTATGGGCATCTGCTCAATACCCATACAATTCGCTGCTATGGGCCAACCGGTTTCAGTCTGCCACCAGTGGTCTATTACCGGCCTTTTCAGAATTTTTGACGCCCAGTGATAGGTGTCTGGATCAAGACGTTCTCCTGCTAAAAAGAGATATTTAAATTCGGCAAGATCATGTTTTTTCACATAATCTCCATCAGGATCCTCTTTCTTAATGGCTCGAAAAGCTGTAGGTGCGGTAAAAAGCACTCTTACCCCGTGCTGTGAAATTACACGCCAGAAAGCACCCGGGTCCGGCGTTCCTATAGGCTTCCCCTCATAGATTATCGTAGTGCAACCCCTGAACAGTGGAGCATAAATTATGTAGGAATGACCCACAACCCACCCCACGTCCGATGCAGCCCAGAAAACGTCTCCTCCACGCACGTCATAAATGTTCTCCATACTCCAGTTCAAGGCAACAGCATGACCACCATTGTCACGGACGACCCCTTTCGGCATTCCCGTGGTTCCGGAAGTATAAAGAATATAAAGAGGATCAGTAGCCTTCACGGGAACACAGTCTGTCGGTTCCGCTTTGGCAATGAGATCCTGCCAGCTAAAATCACGTCCATCAATTAAAGGGGCTTTCACCTGCTGCCGTTGGTAAATTACGACTTTTTCAGGTTTATGGGCGGCAATATCAATTGCTTTATCCAGTAATGGTTTATATTCCAGAAGCTTTTTCCCTTCAATGGCCCCGGAAGCAGATACAATAACTTTTGGTTTGGAATGATCTATTCTTATTGCCAACTCATTAGCAGCAAACCCTCCAAAAACTACGGAATGAACTGCACCAATCCGGGCACAGGCCAACATTGCGATTGCCGCCTGTGGGATCATTGGCATATAGATAATTACAGTATCACCCTTCTCAACGCCAAGTCCTCTTAAAACTCCGGCAAAATTGGCTGTCAGGTCACGGAGTTCCCGGTAGGTGAATTTTTCAATGGTATTAGTCACCGGACTGTCATAGATTATTGCGACCTGATCTCCTCTGCCGCGCTCCAGATGTCGGTCCACAGCATTAAAACAGGTATTCATCTCACCACCAGCAAACCACCGGTAGAATGGAGGATTCGAATCATCAAGCACCTTGTCCCATTTTCTGTGCCAATCAATACCTTCAGCAGCCTTTCCCCAGAAAAAATCGGGATCTTCGATACTCTTGTTAAATATTTCCTCATACCTGCCCATCCTGTGCCTCCTTCGCTTGTTTGTATCCTCCCGGATAATTGTATACCCCGGATAATGTTTAGGTTACTAACAACCTTTCATTTTTTGCTGAGAAATCAACGGATCTCCAGTATTTGTTCAATTACTGTAATTTCGTTCGAATTCTCCCAATGGTTAGGATCATAATAAACACCATGAGTTAACTATAAAATATACTATATTTATTTAAATAAACCATGAAAAACCAACCACACAAGCAATCGAGACCTACCACAATGTGGTACATAAATCAAGAGATATTCTTTAGCCTTATGTGCTTATTTTAGTTTCCAAGATACGAGATGATTCCAATCTCTTTTACCTCTGTAAGAAGAGCGTGCACCAAAGTCAGAGTGCGTTACATTTCAAAGAATAAACCAATTACTGCAAATAGCTTGCGAGGAAACAGCATTTGCTGGTTGGTATATTTTTACCTGCGGACTGACCTGCCTCTCCCCTTTCTCACCAGCACATGAAGGTTGATTACCTTCGAAAAAGATATTTACAATTCATGCAATCACAAATTGCAATTTTGCACCAAATAATTATTGAGACCGTTCTCATAATATGGTAATTATATTTATAATATTAACACTACATTTTCTAATCTAAAGACCATATCACCTTGCTGTAAAATATATCGATCAAATACCTCAAGAATTTCGTACCCAAACTATTTGCTGAAGAGAATATTTATTTAATTGACAAAAATTGATTGTATTCGCAGCAAACGCCATTTGTCTTTATGGATTATTTCCCAGTATCCATAAAACAATTTAAAACCTCTTATTTTCAAAAAGCCTTACTATCTTTGTAAAATTATTTTGGGGTGGCATAGCTTTCCATAACATGTCCAGGTTAGCAAAAAAGCTCTTTGCAGGAATAGTTTTTTTGTTATTTACAGCTATCATTTTTTCTAGTTGTTCTTTGAATGGAAAATCTCTGTTCAAGAATGAAGGATGCATTGAATGCCACAGATTTAAAGGAGAGGGAGGAATGATGGGCCCTGACCTGACCGCGGTTTCGGGGAGACGGAGTTCTGACTGGCTAGACCGGTATATTTATGACCCTACCCAAGTCAATCCCGCCTCCAGGATGCCGTCATTTTCCTATCTCTCAAAATTCAAGAGGAAGGCCATTATCAGGTATCTCAAAGAATAAACTCAACCACTAAGGGAATTGCTGACACCAACTCAGGTAATTAGAACTACAAAATACTCTTATTACTGTTTTTTGCATTTCTACATCTTCTAAATATCAAGTCACGGAACGCATAACTTCCTGTAATAGCTTAAAGATTTTACTCTACAAAATGAATGGCTGTTCATGGAGGTTTCAGTTTGAAAATACAGGTTGATTTTTCAACTTATTGTTAGGCATACTGCAAAGTGGTAGTGCATGTCGCTTTCGACGCTTCTTATTAACTTTTACCAAATGAGGAGAAAAGCATGAAATGCGAAGAGTCTGACCTTTCATTTATACCTGGAGGCTATTCAAGGAGGGACTTTTTAAAAGTATGCACTGCAGCCGCAGTGTATATGGGCTTATCTGAGAGTTTCGGCCCTAAAATTGTCGAAGCTGCAACCAATGCTGCCAAACGACCGCCTGTGATCTGGCTTTCTGGGCAAGAATGCACCGGATGCACAGAAACTCTGCTCCGTGCCAGCCATCCCACTGTAGAACACCTGATTCTCGACCTGATTTCCCTGGATTATTCAGAGACGCTGAACACCGGCGCCGGTCATCAGGCAGAGGAATACCGGGCAAAGTCAATTGCGGAAAATACCGGCAAGTTCATACTGGTCACAGAAGGCTCCATTCCAACAAAAGATGGTGGAATCTACTGTAAAGTGGCTGGAAAGCCGGTTCTTGAAATTTTAAAGGAGACAGCACCAAAAGCCGCGGCG